>JAKUPQ010000001.1 GCA_022450665.1 Alphaproteobacteria bacterium
CCTAACTCACCAAACAAAACCATCCATTCCGCGGGAGTGATATTGAGAAACGGCAAAACTCGGTCAATCAGTCTGACTGGATCGGTAAATACATCGCTGAAATGAATGTTGGCCTTGCCAGTGACCGTTTTACTTCCATCATTATTTATGACGATATGACAATTAAAAATACCGGAGATAGTTGCTCCTCCATGAGAGTACTGAGCTGGTCTGAAATCATAGACGCGTTGAAAATCATCTTCAAACCTACCTTGCGTATGTATGGCAGAGTTCTTACGAATCTGGGCTACAAAGCGCTCCAGATAATGTGTTTCATAATAGGTCTGAATATTTTTCAGGTGACCAATCTTATCCAATGTTATCTTCCTTCCGCCACCAACATAAAAATGGGCTGCGAAGTGGCGATCCTCCCACCGCCATACCGTTGAAAGTAGCCGCCTGAAATACTCAAGAATAACGACGACTTTTTCACTGACACGGTTGAGTGATCCTTCGATAATGCCATAATATGGTTCCGCCCAACAACGGCAGTTGTAATCTTCTCCCGGATGGCTGGTATCTGGAGGATTATCCCATGCAAAAATTTTGCCGTTATTGGCGGCGTGCGCTGCGCGCACCTTTTCATCACCGCTTGTGCGCCAGATATAATGGGTAGCTAAGCGTTTCTCTGTAATGGCTTTGAGCGAAACATCTATCGGCGCGCCACGGCGGAGATATTGCACAAACGCTTTGCGATATTCAGGTGTATCTATGATCTGCATATTGGCCTCATGGATGAGTCATCCTCAGTATGTGGCCAGAATGTGTTACCCGGAAGTAGCTGATTTCATTGTTTATGCCGCCAGTGGCAGCGGTTCCCACTGGAAGGTTTTCCCACCCAGTGGTGGAGGATTGTTGAATATTACTGCCCAGTCCTGTAGAATCTATTGTAATTCCAATATGCGGTTCGAGTTCATTCCGCGTCGGGGCACCAACTCCTTTTTTACACAGATGCTTTATCCCCCCTCTTGGGGCAGGGTGTTTTGCCGTTCTAATGCGCTGTGTGCTTGACTTGCCCATAATATATCCCTTTGGTGAATATGAATAATTTAAAATAACGCTTAATTTATTATGGTTTTGGCGCTATGATGGAAAGGTGCTAAAAATACAGGATATATTCCCTACATGACGCAATCGGCGCTTAGAGATCAACTTGCAGAACGTTTTGCGCAGCTTGATGCAAAAGAATTATCGCCACCCATAGAAATTGCCGTGGGAGATTGCGCATTTTATCCTTATCGCAGTTTTTGCGATATTTTAGAGCGCGAAGATTTTAAAAAAATCACGCAGAATCAATTGCGCACCCTCATTAAAATTGCAGATGATATTCTGGCAATGCAGCATCCGGCATTGTTTGAGGCATTTGTTAATGATGATGGTATAATTGTAGTTGATAAAGCACAGCCGCATATCGAATACAGTATTGATATCGAATATAATGATGCGCGTTCACGTGTGGAAGAAGTCTATCCGCAAGTGACATATCCTCAAGGCATGAAGCCGCTGCGAATGAAAGATAAATTTGTGCGCAACGATACCGCACATGAGGTCGCGCATCATGCAGATTTTTGGTTGAATATGAATGCAGCTGATGTGCATCTCAGCTATATGCATTCCAGCTCTACATTGTTGGCATGGCTGGAAGAATTAGATCATAGCTTTCACCCGCAAGGCATCGCAGATTTATTTATTCAGGTACGCGAAGCCGAGGGATATGTGGCAGGGGCATTGCTAGAAGAAGGGTACCCACCCGCAAAAGTTGATGAGATGCTACGGGCAGAGTTCTTTGCCATAGCAGGGGAGTATTATTATGGTAGTAAGCAATGCTTTAGTGGCAAATCAGCACTGTTAGAGGCATATATGCAGCATATTTTGCAATGCGATTTAGATATTCAGATTATGTATATACCATTTGAAGAAATGGAGCGCCGCCGTGGAATATTGCGTAACGCTATACATGCACCGGTAGATGCGCTGCTTGCTTCGCATGCAAAGCGTTATTATGAATTACGTGAAATGCTTGAAAAAAGTCGCACTAAGAACAGCCGTGCCAATAAAATAAATGCAATAGAAGCGCTGGTAGTTGCAGCAGTTAAAGACCAGGCTCAGTTATTACGCAAAAAACTGGGCGTTGATAAAAACACTTAAATTATTTCGTTTTTGCGGTTATAGAACTTCCACATTCGGTGCAACTCACCCTCATGGTCAATAAGTTCGTTAAATGTGCCTTGTTCGACGATTTTCCCGTCTTCCATCACATATACCCAATCAAAAAGCTCAAGAAGGTGCAGTCTGTGAACCGAAGAAATAATGGCACGGTCTTTAAAGCCTGCAAATAATTGCTCGTAAATTTCACGTTCGGTTGCACTATCCACACTACTGGTAGGCTCATCCAAAAGCATGATGCTGCTATTGGTATCCAGCCCAATAAACACGCCACGTGCTAATGCTAATCGTTGTTTTTCGCCTCCCGACAGATTTACTCCACGCTCGCGAATATCGGTATCCAAAAATTTGGGGTAACGTGAGGCAATGGCTTCAAAATTTACCATTCTCACTGCTTCAATTAATTTTTCATCATCGTGCATCAATCCGGTGGCCACATTGTAGCGAATGGTATTAGCAAAAATTTCGGGATCTTGGGGTATGAGCGTAACCAACTGCGACATTTGTATAATATTGCGCGGTTCTGTTCCATCTATCTCTACGGTGCCTTGCGACTCGTAAAGTCCGGCTAAAATTCCCAGAAGTGAACTTTTGCCTGCGCCACTTTCGCCAACAAGGGCAATTTTCTGTCCGGCATGAATATCGATGTCAACATGTTTCAAGATATGCACTGGTTTATGAAAGTCGCGGTTTTCTTGGTAAAACTCAACGTCCCGAACCTTGATAAGTTGCCAGTCTTTTTCGATGGGACGCAGCGGCTCAGGTTTGGGCATATTATCATATGCCGCCTGCAACGGCGCAATGGATTGGCACCCCGAGCGCCAGCGAATAATGCGTTCATACGAGTCGGCAAAGCCAACAGCGGTATCGCTAAGGCGACGCAGATACTGATAGACCATAACGCTGGTTCCCACCAGCGCGGCTGAGTTTTCTCTGCTTTCCAGCATTAAAAACAAGAACAAAATCATTATTTCAATGATGGTGCGACAGAGCGCTAACGAAAACCATTTGCTTTCGTTGATATGAATGCTTTGAAACAACACGGGTTTTATTTTAGAAAATGCGCGGCGAATTTCATCATTGCTTCGTCCCACAATTTTAAGGCTTAATATAGTTGTCGCATTGTTAATATAATCGGTAATCACCCCTGTAAAGCGATGCACAAGGTTGTTTTCTTCGTCAAGTAAGGTAACCAGCGCTTTGTCGAAGTGCCAAATAACAGCCACAGCCAGCCAACAGGATATAAAAGCAACAAATGCCACCCAGAAAGAAACAAAAGCCAACGCAATAATGGGTACGAAAAACGTAATAATATACATAATGTAGTTAAATTGCGTCTGGCTGAAATCATAGAGCGAATCGGCAGATTTGATGATGCGATTTAACGTTTCGCCGGTGTGATTTTCTTGATGCCATTTAGCGGGCAGGGACATAACCAAATTGTATTTTTCGGTAATATAATGTTCGCGGATTTTGAAGGCGAGTTGGCGCTCCATGTGGCGCGAAGGGCCATGAAACGCCCAATAACCCACAATAATTAATGCGTAGGCAAACGTCCATATTGCAAGATTTTCTTTTACATCAGGGCCGCCTTCTTGCAAAACGGTGAAAATTTGCCCTAATACTACAGGTAGCAGGAGTAGCACAAAGTTCGCAAGGATAGACAGGCTGTAAAACAGGACAAATTTGCCACGCTGCCCTTCCGCATAGCGCCAGCTTAATGTCGTTAAATCTATAAAAGGATTTTTACGCAAATTCATGTATGTCACTCGATACTTGGCGAATGAAGATATGGCACACTACAATAATAATATATAAATGCATAGTGCTTTATTGCAGTGCAGCACAAATGACTTTGGCGGCATTCTCAGGAGATTTTGCATGGGTGATGGGGCGACCAATCACTAAATAATCTGCAACTTTATTTAATGCTTCTTTGGGTGTCATCACGCGTTTTTGATCGTTGCTGTGGCTGTCTGCGGGGCGTATCCCAGGTACAACCAAGGTAAAATCATCACCGCAATGTTCACGTAGCAATGAAATTTCATAAGGGGAGCATACTACACCATCCAAACGGCAGCTTTGCGCCAAATCGGCAAGGCGGCGCACTTGATCATGCACTTCATCCCGCAGGCCGACCATACTTAAATCGGCATGATCCAAACTGGTTAGCACGGTGACACCTATAATTAATGGCCGCTCTTTGCCGGTTTGTTCTGCTACTTCCATCGAGGCATCAATAGCAGATTGCAGCATGGCGCGACCACCCATGGTGTGAACCGTCATCATGAAGGTATTGATCCCTGCAGTAGAGCGAATGGCGCTGGCAACAGTATTGGGAATATCGTGAAATTTCAAATCAAGAAAAATAGGCATATTTTCTGCTGCCAGTTTCGATACGCCCGCACTGCCATTAGCAGTAAAAAACTCTAGCCCCAACTTGATGGCACCAATACTATCTCTCACTTGCGAGGTAAGAGTGCGCGCCTGCTGTATGTCGGTAGTATCCAATGCGCAAATTATGGGGCTGCAATTTTCATTCATAAGGGCTGTATCGATTTAATATATAAATTCATTGCTCATTTTGCAGTTATTTATTGCCAAGCATAAAAACAGTTTCACCGGCTACAACAGTGCGTATAGCGCGGCCTTTTGCCTTATATCCACTATAGGGAGAATTTTGCGATTTACTAACAAATAGCTTAGGGTCAATTTCCCATTCATAGTCTAAATCTATAAGCGTAAGATCTGCGATTGCCCCTTTGCGCAAACGTCCGGATTCAGCATGAATAATATCTGCCGGTTTATACGTCATAGCGGCCATTACGTCGCGCAAAGGCATAAAGCCGGTATGGTAAAGCGCAGTAAGTGATACGGGCAACATGGTTTCCAGCCCCACAATGCCAAATGCCGCTTGTGACAAAGGTACTCGCTTAGATTCCTGATCGTGCGGAGCGTGGTCGGTTGCAATGGCGTCAATGGTTCCGTCTTTGAGTCCTGCCAAAATAGCATCACGGTCTTTTTGTGCGCGAAGCGGTGGGTTCATTTTGCTGAATGTGCGATATTCTAACACCGCTTCGTCGGTGAGGGTGAAGTGATGTGGCGCTGCTTCGCATGTTACTTTTAAGCCTTTTCGTTTTGCGCGGCGCACTTCTTCTACCGCTTCGGCAGTGGAGATATGCAGCACATGATATTGTCCGCCGGTAAGTTCGGTAAGCAGTATATCGCGTGCAACGATCACCGCCTCTGAAGCATTAGGAATACCCGCCACCCCCATTTTTGCTGATATAGCCCCTTCATTCATGCAGCCACCGGCGGATAGATGTAAATCTTCAGCGTGCTGTGCGATGGGAACGCCGAGTTCCCGACTATAAGCCAATGCTTGCCGCATTAGCTGGGCATTCATTACAGGCAAGCCGTCATCGGTAAAGCCACACGCACCAGCTTCTACCAGCATACCCATTTCGGTAAGCGCCTCGCCTTCCATGTTCATGCTTACCGCACCATAGGCCTTAACATTAACATAAGCAGTTTCACGGGCGCGGCGATGCAGGAATTCTAAAATTGAAACATCATCAATTACGGGTTTGGTGTTGGGCATACATACTACAGTGGTCACGCCGCCTGCGGCTGAGGACTTGCTACCGGTTTCCAGTGTTTCTTTATATTCCTGTCCTGGTTCACGAAAATGCACCTGAATATCCAGTAGGCCTGGCGATAGCAATTTTCCTTTACAATCAATAGTTTCAATGTCTTCCGGTACACCATCTTTAAATAAATCTGCACCAAAATCTGCGATGATGTTGCCTTCGGTTAATAATGCACCCATAGTGTCTAATCCGCTTTCGGCATCATAGAGCCGCGCATTTGTATATGCGGTGCGTTTTGTCGCATCGAGTTTCCATGTGGGGCGTATGAATTGTGGGGTGGTCATAATACACATCCTTTTAGACAGGTCGTATCGGCGCAAGAGATTGCGAAAATAATGCGCCAAACCTACCTTTAGGCGCAATGGGTTTCAAGAGGAAAGCGGTAATACTGTAAATTAACGGCTAAGTTCGCTTGCTGCTTGTTCACCTTTTAAAATATTGCGTATGTATTGAGGAACCGTAGTCTCTACTGCATGCGCCATGGCTTGATGGTCTACATATTCACCGTTAGGCTGCTCAAAGTTTTGTTTCCATTCTTCGCCAAAGCGATGCTCCATGGCATCGGGGTAAGCGGTATCGATGCTACGGGAAAAATTTGCGGCATCAAATTGGGTAGAGCGCTGCTTCATAAAGTCAAAACGCTTTGTGAGTTCTGCTGCATTTTCGGAATCGAGAATCTGATTGAGCGCAACGGCTACTTCATCAGCATTTTTGGGGTCGTTTATGACAAATGCACCTTTATTTTCGTCGCCCAGCACGTCGGAAGCGCCAATGCCAGATGATGCTATCACACCAATGGCAGAGCCAGCATCATTAGCATCCACCACCTCGCGCACTGTTAAATCATGGCCATCTTTATGGCCTAAGCCCATAAAGCCTCTCATTTCTGGTTGGCGCATGAGGCCTAATATGTCGTTGTGTTTTACTGCTTCTGGGATAATCACTACACTTTTATCGCCAAAGCGTTCGCGTATATCGGCAGCTTTATTGAACACATCTTCGGCATATTCTTTATACCCTGCCACGTCTTCACGGGTGGGCTGTAAAATAAACAAGAATGTTGCATTATCATTAGTTTCTAGCACCTTCTCGGCAGCTTCCAGTTTTGTGAGTGTGCCTTTTGTATAATCGTTGCGATGCACAGAAAGCACCCAATCCCGCCCGCGCACGGGCTCCACCAAATCGGAAAGTGTCGGTTGATTTTGTGTTGAAAAATCTGCGGGATTACTAGCGGTTAAGTTCACAGTTTTACCTTCACATAGCGAAGCATTGAATATCGCAAATTCGTCACCTTCATGCTTAAAGCGAGTTTTGTTGAGTGCTGATTCATTGTGCTTGGCTTCTTCATGCGTAAGTTCTGTGGCCTGTCCCACCGGCACATTCATCACTGTCATTTTGTCACCAAAGAGCATTAATGGCGTGGCGGTGCCAATAGAAATTTCGCTTAGTAATGCTTCTTGCAGGGCAGGGCGCTTTTGTGGGTCACGCACATCATGCGGCAGGTTTTGCAAATCCGGATGATCTGATTCAATAGAAAAATGTTTGTCGCCTCCTGCCACATAGGCCGCAGTCATAATAAAATTTGCCTGATCAACCGGACGCTGGAAAGTGGCCAATGCGCGGCTACTGGCAAGCTCTATATAGTCACGATAAAACGTGCTATCGAGTAGGTTGACGTTCTCTTCTTCAGGTTCTTTATGTGGAAAGCTGACTGTTTCCAAAAAATCTACGCTTGGCCATGGAATGTGGTTAGAATAAATCATTCCCGGTACATTAGAACATTGATAATCATGCACCCACACACGATCATCACTGGTTAGCTGGTGTTCGTCTATCATATGATGAATGGCAATATTTGCTAAATCGTTATGCGGTAAATAGCCATTAAAATAGGCATTTTCTATTTCTTCTATGGTTTTGCTGCTATTGGGCGCAATAGAGTGAGCAACCGGCCACAATATCTCGTTAGATATGGTTTTATATTGCGCTTGTTCCAGCGTTTTTGGGGTGGGAAAAGTAATTACGTCATATGACGGCTTTTCATTTGCATCGGGGTCTCCGTGAAGTGTGTGCGCTTCACGTTCGTGTTCTTCCATCACATGCCACAAACGATCATCCACTGCTTCGGGTCCAACCCACCATGTTGGGTTGGAGGCTTCAATTACCTCTTGCGCCCCACCTGAGGAACCAGCAGTGGGAGGGCGATTACTATAAATTAGGGTGCGACCACCAAAACTATCGGATTTTGTCATGCAGATACCCTATCGTAAAAGACTGACATTATTAATTAGCAAGGCTATTAGCAGAATAATACAGATAGGGATATTAAAATTTAATTGGTTTGTATCAGCGGTTTCAATTGACGTGAAAATACATCAAGCACTGCTTGGCGTACGGCTACTCCCATTTCCACCTGATCAAGAATAACGCTGCGATTAATGTCATCCGCAAGTTCGCTGTCGATTTCAACGCCACGATTAATTGGTCCGGGATGCATTACCAAAGCATTGTCTTTAGCCAGCGCCAGTTTTTCTTTATCTAAGCCATAAAAATGAAAATATTCTCGAATGGATGGAAAGTAATTTTTGCTCATACGCTCGGTCTGAATTCGCAGCATCATAATAATGTCGCAATCCACAAGGCCTTTGCGCATATTATAAAATGGCTCTGCCCCCAGTATTTCCGGGCAGGAGGGCATAAGCGTAGGCGGTGCAATGATGCGTACCTTTGCTCCCATGGTGTTTAACAGCAATATATTGGATCGCGCAACACGGCTATGCAGCACATCGCCGCAGATTGCTACGGTAAGCCCTTTAATATGCCCAACACGGCGGCGGATTGTCAGGGCATCCAGCAATGCCTGTGTGGGGTGCTCGTGGCTGCCATCGCCACCATTGACCACACAGCAATGTACTTTTTCCGATAATAGCTGTGTCGCGCCGCTTTCGGGGTGTCGAATCACAATAAAATCGGGATGCATGGCGTTTAAGGTCATGGCGGTATCAATTAGGGTTTCGCCTTTTTTGATAGACGAGGCCGCTACCGACATATTAATGACATCTGCGCCTAACCGCTTTCCGGCAAGCTCAAAGCTGGTGCGGGTGCGGGTAGAGTTTTCGTAAAACAGATTTATAAGAGTACGGCCTTTGAGTATAGACGATTTTTTTTGTCCAATTCGGTTGCGCTCAACATATTGATCTGCCACATCCAGCAGATACGTTAATTCTTCAGCGCTCCAGCCTTCAATGCCAAGCAAATTGGTATGGGTGAGAGATATATTTTTGCTAGTCGCCATGGTCACTCATTTTGCGCAATTGTGCATGTCAGCGGGCTTGTAATTTTGTGGGTTGCGGCGTAATGTGTTCCGCATGGTGATGTTATATCGCCTCTTACATGAAATTTACAGCGGAAAAATAATTCTGCTGCCATTCAAATGGATGATTTATGATTCGCATTTCTTCAATCAGCCAAAATTTTCACCTTATCGTCCTTGCCACATCATTATGTGTGTCGCTTAGCGCGTGTAATACGTTGAAACAGAAATCTACCGATAAAGATATTGAGCGCATGTTAAGTGAAATGAAGGGGCCGGAGGTCGCTTCGTTAGATTCCGCATTGTTAGATGGCGCCAAACAGGCAGAAAAAGCGGGAAATTATAGCACTGCAGTGCAGTTTTATCAGCAGCTGGTTGAAAAAAATCCTAAAAATTCTGAATATCAATTTCATTTGGCAGAAAACATGCGTCGCATGGGGGCATATGAAGAATCCGCGATTCAGTATCGTAAAATACTTGATGACAAAAAGTTTCAGCTCGACGCCAAAGAAGGGCTAGGGTTAAGCCAGATGGCTCTGGGCGAGTATGATGTAGCGGGTGACACACTGGCAGATGTGATGGAGGCCGACACAACACGCTGGCGTACCATCAATGCTATTGGCATATTATTCACGATTAAATCAATGTATCCCGAAGCGCGACAATATTTTGCCGAAGCAATGGTGCAAAACCCCAAAAGTGCTTCAGTGCGAAATAACTTAGGGTTGATGGAGGCGTTGGATAAAAACTATCCGGAAGCAATTCGGGTATTGCAAGAAGCAAGCAATCTGGCGCGTACTAATAATGCGCAGCGAAAACAAACAGATTTGAATTTAGCATTGGTATACGCCATTAGCGGAGATTTGGATAAGGCGCAAGATTCTGCACAGCCGCATTTAAATGAAACGCAGCTACTGAATAATATGGGGTATTATGCCCATCTGGCTGATGATGAAATATTAGCCAAAAGCTACCTGAATATGGCGCTTACTTCCAGCGACAAGCATTATGAGAAGGCTTGGAATAATTTGGAAACTATGAATAAACTAACAAAAAACGCGCCGCGCAGACGTTAATCATTCAGTCACTTCGCGATGCACGGCAAGTGGCGCAGAAGCTTGTTGTGTTGGCATGACCTCGATGCGGTTAATATTCACATGCGTAGGTAGACTTGCTGCCCATAACACATTTTGTGCAATATCTTGGGCAGTTAGCGCTGCAACACCTTCATAGAGCGCTTCGGCGCGAGCATCATCATCTTTAAACCGCACTTTTGAAAATTCGGTATGCACCATACCCGGCTCTATATTAGTTACACGGATTGGCTTGCCTAATAAATCTGCACGTAAATTTAAAGAAAACTGCTTTAAAAATGCCTTAGTAGCTCCATAAACATTGCCGCCAGGGTAGGGATAAGTACCTGCAATTGAGCCTATATTAATGATATGGCCATGATTACGCGCCACCATTTCAGGCAACAAAGTCTTAGTGCAGTACAGCACCCCCTTAATATTGGTATCAATCATAGTTTCCCAGTCTTCAAGGCTTCCATGTGCGGCTTTTTCCAAGCCAAGCGCCAGTCCAGCGTTATTTACCAGAATATCCACCTGCTCACCAGCAAGTGCAGAAAATACATCATCTCGACGTGTGACGTCCAATACCAATGGTGTGAAAGCATTGCCATATTTTTTGGCTATGACGTCAAGGCGCTCTTTGCGCCGTCCTGTACCAATTACGCTGGCGCCTGATTCTAAGAATGCTTCAGCGCAAGCCAAGCCAATACCAGCCGTTGCGCCGGTAATGCATACTACAATGCCAGTAAAATCTGTTGTCAGTGGATAGGTTGGATTAGCCATGAGTTTTCTCCTTTTCTTTACTCTTTGCAGCATCCCATAAAATATCCATTTCTTTCAAGGTGGCGTCTTCTGCGGTGCGTCCTTGCAGCGCGAGTTCGTGTTCAATATAGCGAAAGCGGCGTTCGAATTTGCGATTGGTGGACATCAACGCTTCTTCAGGGTCTACTTTCACTTGCCGCGCAAGGTTGACGCATACAAATAATATATCTCCCAACTCATCGGTGAGTTTATCTTTGCTTGCACCGGCGTCTATTTCTGCCTGCAATTCCCGCGATTCTTCTTCTAATTTAGCTAAAATGGGTGCAGTGGTATCCCAATCAAACCCTACTTTTGCAGCACGTTTTTGCAGTTTATAAGCGCGGGTGAGGGCGGGTAATGCCTTAGGCACATCATCAAGCAAGCTTTGTGCCTTCGTTTGTTTATGAGCGCGTTCCTGCGCTTTAATCGCCTCCCATGACTCGGTTTGTGCGGCGGCGGTTTTGATCTTTGCATCACCAAAAACATGGGGGTGCCGGCGAATAAGCTTCTGGCTTATGCCGTTTGCAATATCATCAAAATTAAACAATCCTTCCTCGGAGGCCATTTGTGCATGAAACACTACTTGCAATAGCAAATCGCCCAGTTCTTCGCGCAAGTGATCCATGTCGTTTTCATATATGGCATCCACCACCTCATAGGCTTCTTCGATGGTGCAGGGGGCAATGGAGGCGAAGTCTTGCTCCACATCCCATGGGCAGCCATTGTCTTTATCACGCAATTGCGCCATGATTTTTAATAAGGTATCCATTGAATCAGCCATGTTTATCGCTTGCAAAAATTTGGGGATGTTTTACTCTCGCGCATCCTATCAACTCCTGAAGTAGCTTGCCATGCATAAATTTGCAAATCCCGCTCGTTTCCAGCGTTTTGTAGTGCGTATACAGCCTTGGCTGGCGGCTTTGTGTGCGGTGTTGTTTGCATCGGGCTTATATATGGCATTTTTTGCTTCTCCGCCAGACTATCAACAAGGCGAAACCGTACGCATTATGTATGTTCATGTGCCCTCGGCATGGATGGCGACTATGGTTTATGGCATGATGGCGCTGGGTAGTGCCAGTTTTCTTATTTGGCGCCATCCCCTTGGTGATGTGTTGGCACAAGCAAGCGCGCCCATTGGCGCAGCCTTTACGCTGATTACGCTCATTACCGGATCGCTTTGGGGGAAGCCCATGTGGGGAACGTGGTGGGAGTGGGATGCACGCATGACCTCGGTATTAGTGTTGTTTTTCCTTTATATTGGTTATATCGCCCTTGCACAGAGCCTTGATAATCAGGAGCGCAGTAAAAAGGTGCTGGCGGCATTGGTAATGGTGGGTGTGGTTAATCTGCCGATTATAAAATTTTCTGTTGAGTGGTGGAACACGTTGCACCAACCCGCAAGCATTATCCGCATGGATGGCCCCACAGTGGATGGCAGTATGCTAGCGCCATTGCTCACGATGATTGCCGCGTTTATAGTATTTTATCTGTTGGTACTGGGAATGCGTATGCGCAGTATCTTAATAGAACAAAAGATTAGACGATTGCAGACATTAATGTTTTAGGGTATATAGCCGTTCTGCTGATAGCTTGCTTAGAATTTAAGGAGTATTAACTATGACTTTTGTTGTCACTGAAGCCTGTATTAAATGCAAATATACCGACTGCGTTGAAGTATGTCCGGTAGATTGCTTTTATGAGGGCGAGAACATGCTAGTTATTAACCCCGACGAATGCATAGATTGCGGCGTGTGTGAGCCAGAATGTCCTGCAGAAGCAATTCTACCAGAGTCTGATGACTTGCTTAAATGGGTGGAGCTTAAACGTGAATATGCTAATCAATGGCCGAACATTACCGTGAAAAAAGAGCCGCTTGAAGGCGCTGATGATGCTGTGGGTGAGCCAGATAAGTTTGAAAACCATTTCAGCCCTAAGGCCGGCGAATAGTTGATGGCTATAATAATGATTATATCATTTACCACGCAACAGCTTAGCTAATAATCAAGCGCCTATAATTAAGCAAATTTAGTTAAAAATTTATTAATCCTTTATTTCTGTCATATTTTATGTTATATTACAGCCATATGACATACGCGTCTGTTCAGACAAATTCCGTCATTACATAATGTTTTTACAGCTTTCGCTGGGCAAGAGTGCAAAACGCTACGCATTTCCCCTTAAGCATAAATAGTTAAATGGTGAAAATAAATAATAATTGCCGTTTTTTAAAGTAGCGTAATTTGAATAATAAGGGACATTTATCCATGGCTAAAAAGACCCAATTTAAGATGAATGATTACGTTGTATACCCAACACATGGTGTGGGCAAAATCATCAACGAAGAATGCCAAACCATTGGTGGGCACGAATTGCGGGTATTTGTCATAGATTTTGAAAAAGATAAAATGACCCTTCGCGTTCCGGTTAATCGTGCCGATGCTGCTGGCCTTCGCCACATCAGCTCTGCCGATGACATTACCAAGGCATTCGATACGCTCAAAGGCCGCGCCAAAAAAAGCCGTGGAATGTGGAGCCGTCGTGCGCAGGAATACGAAGCAAAAATTAACTCCGGCGATTTGATTTCTATCGCAGAAGTGGTGCGCGACTTGCATCGCAATGTCGATCAGGCAGAGCGTTCTTATAGCGAGCGCATTATCTATGAATCTGCTCTTGGGCGTCTGATTGGTGAGTTAGCTGCGGCACGTTCTATTGATTCTAAATCTGCAGAAGTTGAATTGTTGCAGGTTTTGAAGGCACAAGTAGCCGCATAACTATCAAATTTACAGATACATAAAAAAGGGTAGCTTTAAGCTGCCTTTTTTTATGTGTGCATGATGTAAAATGCAGCACGGCCCAATCGAGGGGTACCCGTAAACGGGTGTTTCGATTGAGCCGTGCTGGTCTTACGCGATGGCTAGGGTGACCTTGTCAGAGCGATCCGTTCAGATCACCACCATCCTCCTCCTCCGCCGTCACGGCAGATGTACTTCCCCTCCCCCCAGCTGTAGCTGCAGTCGTAGCCCGGCATGGGGTAGGCGCAGAGGTAGGCGCCGCGCCACCAGTCCCAGTTGCATGAACCGTAGAACGGATCCCAGATGCAGTTGCCCCAGAACGGGTCGCAGTTGTCGTTGTGCGACGATGCGAAGTTCGTTCCGGAGTTGCCGGCCTTGATCTTCGCCGTGTTGATCTTGTCCAGGAAGGACTTGACGTTGGCGTCGATCTTGGTGCCGTTGCTGCTGGAACTTGCGCTGGGCGGTGTTGCGGGTACGGGCTGGGTGTTCGCGTTGGCGATGCTGGGCGTGAAGATGCACAGCAGTGCCGCGATGAACAGCGCGAGGCCGTTGCGCGTTTTACGCATGTTGCGTCACTCCTTCGAGTGTAGTCAGGGAATCTCCCAGACAAAATGTTCCAGTAGATGCCGCGTGGGGGCAAATACTTTAATTCTCGAGAGAATAGGAACACTCACAACATAACATGCATATATGACGGATTAATGACAGCACCTAGCGAAATAGGTGCTGAGAGCGATTATTGTGGTTTTTTTGAAAGCAAGAAAACAGCAATGATGTATTCAGTGTTACACTTTGCGTTCTACCATGAGTTTTTTGATTTCTGCAATTGCCTTTGCAGGGTTCAGTCCTTTGGGGCAGGTTTTTGTGCAGTTCATGATGGTGTGGCAGCGATAGAGCCGGAACGGATCTTCAAGATTATCTAATCGCTCTCCGGTCATTTCGTCGCGGCTATCTGCAATCCAGCGATAGGCTTGCAATAAAATTGCAGGGCCTAAATAACGATCGGGATTCCACCAATAGCTAGGGCAGCTGGTGGTACAGCAAAAACACAAAATGCATTCGTAAAGCCCATCAAGCTTTTCGCGGTCTTTAGGCGATTGCAGTCGTTCAGAGCTTGCCGGCGCAGGCGATTGGGTTTGCATATAAGGTTTAATTGACTCATATTGCGCGTAAATTGTAGTAAGATCAGGAACAAGATCTTTCACCACTTTCATATGCGGTAATGGGTAGATTGTAACGTCGCCTTTAATATCATCAATGGGTTTGGTGCATGCAAGGGTGTTGGTACCATCTATATTCATTGCACAAGAGCCACAAATCCCTTCGCGGCACGAGCGGCGGAAGGTGAGGGTGCTATCGGTCTCATCCTTAATTTTAATGAGCGCATCCAACACCATAGGAGCGCAATTTTCCATATCTACTTCATACTTATCCATGCGAGGATTTTTTCCATCTTCAGGATCCCAGCGATAGATGTTGAAGGTCTTGACGTTTTTGGCGTCATCGCTTGCTTTGTATAAGGTGCCTTTGCCAACTTTAGAGTTGCGGGGTAAGGTGAATTCTACCATTTTAGTTGCCTCTCTTAAATTCTGGGACCAATGGCAGATTCTGCGCTTTTTTCGCATCAATTTCTGCAATGATTTTATTCATGTTCACGTAACGCGCCGCATTCGATGGATGGGTGCGTCCGGTGTATATAGCCTGTGGATTTTCTACCGACATGCGCCGCCAGAATTCTGGTGCTTTATGATAGTCGTATCCGGCGCGGGCAAGAATATAAAGCCCAATATAATCGGCTTCGCTTTCAAAGGCGGGGGAATACGCATTGGCACCAATGCCCATGCCCAATTGACCAAATTGTCCTTGCGAATCGTAGCCCTGACTGGCAGCAGCCATGTCTGCGGCAACACCAAGCAATGTGCCCAGCAAGGCATTGCGCTTCTTACCATCCACATGGCGCATAATGTTATGTGCAAATTCATGGGCAATAATTAACGCCAGCTCATTATCGCGAGCAGCAAAACGTACCATCGCGGGAGAAATATGCACCGAATCGCCATCAGCATATGCGTTAAGGCTGGTATCAGGTTCTACCACGCCCTGTGCATTTTTCTTGCCTTCGGTAATTGAAATATTATAGGCGCAATTACGAACGTCGTTAATACGCAATTCGCGACAAAGTTGTTCTGCGGTCGGCACAATGCGGGAGGCTACCTGCTGCACTCTGGGGTATACTGCTTGTGCAGATAAATCGCCTAATTGCTCAAGGTTTACTTTTTGTTGGTTTTTAACATAAACGCTCTGTTGCTGCGCTTCGCGCTGAATTTCGTTCTGTGTACCCATGGGCGAAACAGTGGTGGGAGATGCACATGCAACCACTGTAAGTAATAAGGCAGTGCTAATAGTAGTTTTTAAAATATGTTTCATGGCGTTCTCCTTAATACACACGTGCCTTCGGAGCGACAACTTCTACGTCATCAGTAAGGGTAAATAGGTTTACAGGGCGGTAGTTTACACGCGTTTCCCCTTCGTTATTTACCCACATCAGCGTGTGTTTCATCCAGTTTTTATCATCACGATCGGGGTAATCTTCGCGGGCATGGGCGCCACGGCTTTCTTTACGGTTTGCGGCTCCATTCATGGTTACAACCGCTTGTCCCAGCAAATTATCCAATTCCAGCGCCTCTACCAAGTCACTGTTCCACACCAAGCTGCGGTCAGAGATTTTCAGCTCTTTATAGCTGGCATGTACCTTAGCAATTTTTTCCACGCCTTCTTCTAATACTTCTGCGGTGCGGAATACCGCGCAATTATTTTGCATGGTACGCTGCATATCATTGCGAATTTCAGAAGTTTTCAGGCTGCCGTTAGCATTACGAATGGCATCTAAGCGCGCCAATGCTATATCGGTGGCATGGTCGGGTAACACTTTATGTGTAGCGCCCGGCTTAATGATTTCTTTTGCACGCAGGGCAGCAGCGCGACCAAACACAACTAAATCCAGCAAGGAATTAGAGCCAAGGCGGTTAGCCCCATGCACAGAAACACATGCCGCTTCACCAATAGCCATCAACCCGGGAACGGTTTCCATGCTTTTGCCGTTTTGCGTCATGACTTCGCCATGATAATTGGTGGGAATGCCGCCCATATTGTAATGTACTGTCGGCAATACAGGGATAGGCTGTTTTGTAACATCTACACCAGAGAAGATGCGTGCTGATTCCGCAATGCCGGGAAGGCGCTGATGAATAATTTTATCTGGCAGATGATCCAAATGCAGATAGATATGATCGTTTTCTGCGCCAACACCGCGACCTTCACGGATTTCGATAGTCATGGCACGACTTACCACATCGCGAGAGGCTAAATCTTTTGCAGAGGGGGCATAGCGCTCCATAAAGCGCTCACCTTGCGAGTTCACCAAATATCCGCCTTCGCCGCGCACACCTTCGGTAATCAAACAGCCAGCGCCGTAGATTCCGGTGGGGTGAAACTGCACAAATTCCATGTCTTGCAACGGCAATCCAGCGCGTAGCACCATGCCATTACCATCGCCGGTGCAGGTATGGGCGCTGGTGCAGGAAAAATACGAACGGCCGTAGCCGCCGGTTGCAAGCACGGTAGTATGTCCATGAAAGCGGTGAAGCGAACCATCATCCAGATTTAGTGCAATGATTCCACGGCACACACCATCATCATCCATCAGTAAATCGAGGGCAAAATATTCGATAAAGAACTGTGCGTCGTGACGCAAACTTTGGCTATATAGCGTGTGCAAAATAGCATGGCCGGTACGGTCAGCAGCGGCGCAAGTCCGCTGTGCGGCGGGGCCTTCGCCGTATTGGGTAGTCATGCCACCAAAGGGACGCTGATAAATTTTGCCTTCTTGTGTGCGCGAAAACGGTACGCCATAATGCTCCAACTCAATAACAGCGTCCATTGCGTTACGGCACATATATTCGATAGCATCCTGATCGCCCAGCCAGTCAGAACCTTTTACGGTATCATACATATGCCAGCGCCAGTTATCATCACCCATATTGCCAAGTGCGGCAGAAATTCCGCCTTGTGCCGCAACGGTGTGGCTACGGGTAGGGAAAACCTTGGTTACGCAAGCGGTTTTAAGCCCTGCGGATGACATGCCTAACGTGGCGCGCAGTCCGGCGCCGCCAGCACCAACAACAATGGCGTCGAAATAGTGGTCAACAATTTTATAGGCATCCGACATTGCAAATCGACTCCTGAACTTAATGCGTTTAGAGCATATGTAATTTAAAAATAGCCATCACTGCCATGAGAAATAGCAGAATGAAGCCAAATGTATTGATGAGCAGTAAGCTATATTTACTGCATGAAGCATGAACATAATCTTCGATAATCACCTGTATGCCTAATTTAGCATGGAATGTCATCGCTCCGATAAATACAGTGAGCAATAATGCGCGGAAGGGCGATTGCAACCATTCTTGCACTGTGGTCTGCTCGCTGAGAATTAAATTGAGCAGCGAATAAATAAGCCAAAAGCATAACGGGATCATGGCAATGGCGGTCAGGCGCTGCATCCACCAATGGTGAGTACCATCTTTTGCTGAGCCATGGCCACGAACTGTTGCGAGGGGGGTGCGAAAACCCATACATAACTCCTATCAGTAATAATCTACCATAATCGCCCACCAATACAGGCCAGTGATAGCGAATGTGCCAACCACAACTATCCAGCCAGAGCGTATTGCAGGTTCAAGCTCTAACCCTTCGCCCATATCCCAAAACAAGTGGCGTATACCGTTTAAGAAATGGTAATTAAATGCAAAGCTCCACATAAGTAACAGCAACATTCCCCACCAGCTTGTCGCATAGCCCGAAAACGCCGTATAGTATTCTGGGCAGTAGGCGGCGCACCATAGCCACGCAACAAAAACAACCAATCCAGCGCTCAATAGCACACCACTTATGCGGTGAGAAATAGAAAGCATAGAGGTGATTTGTGGTTTATATATGGTTAAGTGAGGAGAAAGTGGCCGCTCATGGGATTTTGTGCGCGGGGTAGAAGAACTTTCAGACATGGAAGAATCCTAAGGCTGATACATGGTTAACTTGGCCTTTAATATAACGAGCCTGACAAGAATTACAGCAAAAAAATTGCCTTATTCTGCCTCGTTTGTAAAAATGGCATTATGAAGTTGCATTATACGCTGTGCGTTGCGCAAGTGCAGCTCTTCTATCATGGCGCCATCCGCCACAGCAACCCCACCTTTTTGAGCGCTATATTGTTCGATAATGTGCTTAGCCTTTGCGACATCTTCAGCACTTGGAGCGTAGCAGCGATTTGCCGGAGCTATTTGCGTGGGGTGAATCAGGGTTTTGCCATCAAATCCCAATACTCTGCCATGATAGCATTCTTTTTCGAATCCTTCAGGGTCTTTGATGGCATTATAAACACCATCTAGCGCCATGCAATTATGTGCGCGTGCGGCCAGTACAATGTGCGATAAGCTATGGGTTAAGCCTATGCGTTCGTTGTTATAGGGCAAATGAAGTGATTCGGCTAAATCATTGGTGCCAGCTATAAGTGCAAATACACGGCTATCTGCCACAGCAATTGATTGAGCGTTCAGCACTCCTTCTGGGGATTCTATCATGGCGGCAATGCGTTGATGTTCTGCACAGCCCGCAGATTGCATAGCTTTACTTAGTGCCTGTATAGTTGCTGCAGACTCTACCTTGGGTGCAATTAATCCGGTGAACTGGTCGTGATCGGCAAAAAACTTTAATTCGTTGTCACGCAGTTCTGCGTCATAAAGATTAATTCGTAAAAACAATTGTTTGTTTGCATAATTATGCCGTTGCAATGCGTCTGATACACAATGTCTCGCTGACACTTTGTTGGCAGAGGCAACCGCATCTTCTAAATCAAAAATTATTGCATCGGCATGCAGATCAACCGCTTTTTCATGGGCGCGTGCATTATCACCCGGCATAAATAAAAGAGAACGCAGCGGCAGCATAAAATCTATGCCATAGCTTTGGGAGCAAGGGCGTGATTTTCGATCAAATCTTCGGCAATCTGCACCGCATTCAGCGCCGCACCTTTGCGCAAATTATCCGACACAATCCATAAATTCAGTCCATTTTCAACTGATTTATCTTCACGCACGCGGCTAACAAACACTGCATCTTCACCCACGCATTCAGCTGGAGTAATAAATTCGTTTTTATCAGGGTTGTCGCAAAGCTCTACGCCCGGCGCTTTGGATAAAATTTCGCGAGCTTGTTGTGCAGAAATGGGATTTTTAAATTCAACATTGACTGATTCAGCATGGCCAACAAAAACCGGCACACGTACGCATGTTGCCGAAACTTTGATGTCAGGGTCGAGAATTTTTTGTGTTTCAGTCACCATTTTCCATTCCTCTTTATAACTGCCATCTTCCATAGGAATGTCAATTTGAGGAATAACATTGAACACTATACGCTTACTGAATTTTTCTGGCTCTTTATGTTCAGCCACATAGATAGCTTTAGTGTGATTATACAGCTCATCCATTGCATCTTTACCTGCACCGGAAACTGACTGATAGGTAGATACCACAATGCGCTTGATTTTTGCGGCATCGTGCAGAGGTTTTAGCGCAACCAACATCTGAATAGTAGAGCAATTGGGGTTAGAAATAATATTGCGGGTTTTGAAGTTTGCCAATGCATCGCTGTTTACTTCAGGCACCACTAATGGAATATCATCGTCATAACGAAACTGCGATGTGTTATCAATTACTACGCAACCGGCTTTGGCGGCACGTGGCGCGTGAATTTTAGAAACAGAGGCGCCGGGCGAAAACAAAGCAATATCGGTATCGGAAAAATCATAATCATCCAACACTTTGCACTTTAATATTGTGGTTTCACCAAAGCTTACTTCGCGATTTACAGAGCTTTTTGAGGCAAGGGCAACTACTTCACTAACGGGAAAATTGCGTTCGTCTAACAGGCTTAAAATTTCGCGCCCCACATTTCCAGTTGCGCCGACGACGGCCACCTTGTAGCTCATATTCTACTCCATATCCTAAAAATTTAATCGCATACATGTTTATCAGAGGATAGTCCACCGGTTTCTACCAAGGCAGCTAATTCTGGCATATTTTGCAACGCCATGCGCGAGCAATCGCGCAATTTAACCACTCTCGGATCTTTCAGCATTTCTTGCGATGCATCCTGAGCGTAGGCTTGTGCTTGCTTACGCTTATCTTTTTTACACAGATCAGCAACTTGTTTTTTATGTGCTTCACCGTAGGTTTGCAAGTCTTTAAGTGCATTCATGCCGCCAAATTCTGCTATGCATGACTCCATGGCGTCAGTATTTTTCATTACATCATCCAGCATGGCGTTTCGCTCAGCGGGCGACATATTTTGTATGTTCTGCATAAATTGCTGCTGCATTTCATTCGTAGCGGTCAATTGAGCAAAAGCGAGGCCGGGCGCTAGTAAGATTAGAAGGGCGGTCAATTTGAATATCGACTTCATTTTTATTCTCCATATAACGGTAGGAGTCTTTTAGCTATAGCAGCCGGGAAGTGGCCATCGAATACAAGTCTGAAAAAATCTCAGGGATAATAACACTTATTATTCAACATGTCGTGTATTTTTTTTGGCTTTAATTATCTGCTAGCGACAGCATTATTTTTTTGGCTTCCAGCGCTAAGATTGGCCAATGCAGAAATAATGGCATCGCCCATTTCATGAGTGCCAACCTGTTTGGCTCCGTCCTGCATAATGTCGCTGGTACGATAGCCGCTTTCTAAAACAGAATTCACTGCATTTTCAAGTAAATCCGCATCATTTGAAAGATTAAAGCTGTAGCGCAACATCATCGCAAAGCTAAGGATGGTTGCGATTGGGTTGGCAATGCCTTGTCCGGCAATGTCTGGCGCGCTGCCATGCACTGGCTCATAAAGCGATGGAATTTTGCCGCTGGCAACATCACGCGCACCCAAAGAGGCTGAAGGTAACATTCCAAGCGATCCGGTAAGCATGGCGGCGGTGTCTGAAATGATATCGCCAAACATATTGGTGGTAACAATCACATCGAATTGCTTGGGGTTGCGCACTAATTGCATGGATGCATTATCGACATACATATGCGATAGCTCGATATCTGCATATTCAGTGTCGCCAATTTTCTGCACTTCTTCGCGCCACATTTCTGTGCATTCTAATACGTTAGCTTTATCGATAGAGCAAAGTTTACCGCCACGTTTTTGCGCCAGATCAAAAGCTACGCGCGCAATACGCTGCACTTCTTCTGTGGTGTAAACTAGCGTGTTAACCCCTTTGCGGCTGCCATCGGGCAGGGTTTCAACGCCCCGTGGTTGGCCAAAATAGATGCCACCAGTTAATTCGCGCACTATCATGATATCTAATCCGGCGATTACCTCATGTTTTAGTGTAGAGGCATCAGCGAGGGCGCCGAAGCAAATTGCAGGACGAAGATTGGCAAACAAACCAAGTTCTTTGCGGATGCCAAGCAAGCCTTTTTCCGGGCGCACGGCGATAGGCAAGGGTTCCCATTTTGGGCCACCTACGGCTCCTAGTAAAACCGCATCGGCCTTATGAGCAGCATCTAACGTTTCTTGTGGCAGTGGAGTTCCGGTTTCGTCGTATGCGGCGCCGCCAATTAATGCGTTGGAAGTGGTATAAGTTGTGCCACAGTTTTTAGAAAACCAATTAATAATCTTAGTGGTTTCGGCCACAACTTCGGGGCCAATTCCATCACCGGCTAGCAGTAGAATATGTTTATTTTCCATACGTATATCCTTTATATCACGCGGCTTTATAAAGCCAGGGTGCGCTGCGCTGTTGAGAGGCTTCAAAATCGTTTATTTTGTCTTGCTTTTTAAGCGATAAACCAATGTCATCAAGTCCATTTAGCAAACAATGCTTACGGAATGGCTCTACATCAAAAGCAATAGCACCAATGCCTTCAGCGTTTATAGTTTGTGTTTGCAAATCCACAGTCATGGTGGAATTGCCTTCATTAGTTTTTGCCCATTGCAGTAATCTAGAAACAATTTCTTTATCTAATTTAATAGGTAATATGCCATTTTTAAAGCAATTGTTGAAAAATATATCTGCATAAGATGGGGCGATAACGCAGCGAATTCCAAAGTCTAAAAGTGCCCATGGAGCATGTTCACGCGAAGAGCCGCAGCCAAAATTTTCACCCGCAACCAAAATTTGTGCGTCACGATACGCAGGTTTATTCAGCACAAAATCGGGGATTTCTTTGCCTTCTAAATCATAGCGCATTTCATCAAATAAATTGACGCCCAAGCCGGTGCGTTTAATTGTTTTTAGAAACTGCTTGGGAATGATCATATCAGTGTCGATATTCATCAAATCTAAAGGTGCAGCAGTAGCGGTAAGTGTGGTAAATGCTTGCATAGTGGTTACCTTTAAATGGATATTTCACAAGATCGGTATGATCTGAGTTAAATGGCTTATGCCAGCACCATAGTATCTAGCTCACGTACATCTGCTAAATGGCCGGTGATAGCGGCGGCGGCGGCCATAGCGGGGCTAACTAAGTGCGTGCGGCCTCCGCGCCCTTGGCGACCTTCAAAGTTTCGATTGCTGGTGCTGGCACAGCGTTCTCCAGGGGCGAGTTTGTCGGCATTCATGGCAAGGCACATAGAGCATCCGGGCTCTCGCCAGTCAAAGCCGGCTTCGATGAATATCTTGTCGAGGCCTTCATTTTCGGCCTGTTCTTTCACTAAACCAGAACCGGGGACAATCATGGCGCTGACAGTGTCGGCAACTTTACGGCCTTTTGCAACTACGGCGGCAGCGCGCAAATCTTCGATGCGTCCATTGGTGCAGGAGCCTATAAATACACGGTCTACAGGAATTTCTTTAAGCGGTGTGCCAGCAGTAAGTCCCATATAATCTAATGAGCGCTGTACTGCCTGGGCTTTGGCAGTGTCTTTAATGTCTGCGGGGTTGGGAACTTTACCACTGATTGGCAACACATCCTCAGGGCTGGTTCCCCATGTAACTTGGGGTTCGATATCAGCGGCAGAAATTTCGATAACACTATCATAATGCGCATCTTCGTCACTAGTGAGTGTGCGCCAATAAGCAATGGCTTTATCTAACTCTTCACCTTTGGGCGCCATAGGGCGGCCTTTAACATAGGCAAAAGTGGTTTCATCCGGAGCAATCAAACCGGCGCGAGCACCTGCCTCAATCGACATATTACAGACCGACATACGGCCTTCCATGCTTAAATTGCGGATAGCTTCTCCAGCATATTCAATCACATATCCGGTGCCGCCTGCGGTGCCAATACGCCCAATAACTGCAAGGGTGATGTCTTTCGCCGTCACACCAATAGGAAGCTTGCCGTCTACACGTACAAGCATATTTTTTGCAGGGCGCTGAATAAGGGTTTGTGTGGCCAGAACATGCTCTACTTCGCTGGTGCCAATACCAAATGCAAGGGCTCCAAATGCACCGTGGGTGGAAGTGTGGCTATCGCCGCAGACGATTGTCATGCCGGGCAGGGTAAATCCTTGCTCAGGGCCAACAATATGTACAACGCCCTGACGTATGTCTAATAGCGGGAAGTATGGAACACCAAATTCCGTACAGTTGGATTCTAACGTTTCCACCTGTATACGCGAGGTTTCATCGGCTATGCCGCGAGCACGACCTTCGGTTGGTACGTTATGGTCTGCTACGGCCAATGTAGCATCAGGTCGACGCACTTTGCGGCCAGCCATACGCAAACCTTCAAAGGCTTGGGGGCTGGTAACTTCATGGACGAGGTGGCGGTCAATATATAACAGGCAGGTTCCGTCATCTTGTTGATCGACAAGATGGGCATCCCATATCTTATCATAGAGCGTTTGGGGGCGTTCCATGTGTGACCGCTTTCCCTTCGTAAGAAGTTACTGTCGTTATGCTATTATAGTAGCAGAGCTATATTAGAATGGGCAATCTCATAAAGGGAGGGCGCCAAAATAATATATTATGCGTTGTTTGATGGCTTTTTGTTCAACCAGTCACGCTTTTCTTTAATGCGTGCTGATTTACCACTGCGATCACGAAGATAGTAGAGCTTCGCACGACGCACATCGCCACGGCGCACTACATCAATGCTGTCAACGCGGGGTGAATAGAGTGGGAATGTACGCTCAACACCTTCGCCATGACTGATTTTGCGCACAGTGAAAGAGGAATGCAAGCCACGGTTCTTTTTGCCAATGCACACACCTTCGAATGCCTGAACACGTTCGTTAGCGCCTTCTACGATGCGTACGTTAACGCGCAATGTGTCGCCAGCGCCAAATTCTGGAATGGTTTTGCCTTCGGTCACTTCGGCAATATGGCTTTGTTCAAGTTTTTGCAGCAGGTTCATGTCGTTTCCCCAAATGTAGATATCTAATCAAAAAAATCACTTCTTAGCGTTCATATAGCGTTCCCACATATCTGGGCGACGAGTAGCGGTAACTCGCTCTGCCTCTGCAAGACGCCATGTACGAATTTGTTCATGGTGGCCGGAGAGCAACACATCTGGTATGCCTTTGCCCTTCCAAACAGGCGGCCTAGTATAGTGAGGATATTCCAATAGTCCAGCATAAACAGCGTCTAAACCAAAACTTTCTTCGCCTAAAGCAGATTCATCCTGAATTACTCCTGGCACCAAACGCAAACAGGCATCAAGCAAAGCAAGCGCTGGTATTTCTCCACCCGAAAGCACGAACTCACCTAGGCTTAGATCAAGTGGCTGATGTTCTTCGAAAATTCTCTCATCTATACCTTCAAATCTTCCGCATAGCATTATCAGCGGTTGCTCTACCAGCTTAGCAATAAGGGGTTGAGTAATCGCCTGACCTCGGGGGGTGAAGTGTATGAGGCGAGCATTGGGAAGTTTGCTTTTTGCTGCGCAAATGGCAGCATCCACCACATCAGCACGCATCACCATGCCGGTGCCACCGCCATATGGAGTGTCGTCTACGTTGTTATGTTTGTTGGTGGCGTAGTCGCGAATATTCAGAGTTTCTAAATTCCACAAGCCATTATGCAGTGCTTTCCCTGCCAAGGAATAGGCTAGGGGGCCAGGAAACATTTCGGGAAAAAGTGTAAGTGCAATGGCTTCGAACAGCGTGTGTGCGTGGGGTGAGGCGGTCATTCCTTCTCCCCTTTTGCCTCGATAATCTCGGGCAGATCAGCAAGAATATACCCTTCGGTAATAAAAATTTCTGGGAAAGATGCTAACGTGAAAGGGTACATTTCTTTCGTGCCGTTTGTATGGCGGATTTCAATGACATCGCCCGCGCCAAAATCCTGTAGAGCCGTAACCTTACCAAGTGTTTCTCCTGCGGCATTGCGTATTTCTAATCCCACCAGGTCTTCATAGTAGAACTCGTCGTCATCCGGTGGAGGTAGGGAGGATTTTGCTACAAAAAACTCTGTGCCACGCAGTGTTTCTGCAGTATTTCTATCTTTCACGCCCTTTAGTGTGGCGACCAAAGCATTTTTTGTGGCGGCATCGATCCGCAATTCATAGCGTTTTGTGCCCTCGGCGTTCAGTAATGGTTTGTAAAGCGCAATATCGCTTGGATTGGTGGTAAAGCTTTTGATTTTAACTTGCCCGCGAATGCCATGCGCGCCGGTAATAACACCAATGTCCACCAGCGGCTACTCTGTAGAAGAGGGCGCTTGGCGGCCTTGGTTTGCTATAAGTGACGATGGGTCGTCTATCATAATGTATCCGCCAAAGTGAAAATTAGCGGGATGCGTTGCACTTATCAAGCATCGGTAGAAGGAGACACGGCCTCTTCTGCGCTTGAAGCAGCTTCGGCAGCAGCATCAGAAGCGGCAGGTGCTTCTTCTTTAGCGGCAGGAGCGGGAGCTTCTTCTTTAGCTTGGTGCTTACGCAGTTTGTCTGGGTTTTTAGGGCCTTTTTCTGCGTCGCGATAAACAGCTTTGGTGGTGATCAAGCCAGCTGCACGCAAGAAACGCTCTACACGCTCTGTTGGCTGTGCGCCGGTTTTCAGCCAATGCTGCATGCGTTCTTTATCAAAAACGATGCGGTTTTCGTCACCTTTTGGCAACATTGGGTTATATGCGCCAAGCTTCTCGATGAAGCGGCCATCGCGTGGGCTGCGCTGATCGGCAACAACGATGCGGTAATATGGACGTTTTTTGGCGCCAGAGCGAGCCAGACGAATTTTGGTAGCCATTATGATTTTTCCCTATATAACAATAATCTTTACGAGGATTTGCGCAATCTCTCTTTAAAAGAGCGTGCATATTAATCAGAAAACACACACAAAATCCAGCGAAAATTTGCTGTAAGGCAGGTTTTTCGTATTGCTTTGTGAATAAGGCTTGTGGCAGCATCGCAAAATATATCATATTTGGACGCGAAAAAATTGCTATGGAGAATAGAATATGAAGATTATTTCCCAGTCTGGTTTTGGTGTTGCGTTGCTTGCAATGCTGGCTGCCTGTGCAAATCCTACTATTGCGCCACCGGTGACAGCTGCGGATGCACAAAAAGAATGTGCGGCGCTTGAGCACGACATAGCCGAAGCGGCGCGATTAAAAACTGAGGCGCGTAGCGAAGATAAATTTCAATGGAAATATATTTTTGTTGTTAATGCCGCCACATCGGCCTATCGCATGAATAAAGCCGAGGCTGCCGCGCAAAAGCGTTTGGAAGATCTGAATCAGATTGCAGCCAGCAAAGGATGCTTGGGAAATATGGATAAAGACATCGAAGCAGGTACGCCGATAACGCCAATGCCCGTTACGCCAGCACCAGCAGAGCCAACTCCCGCGCCAATAAAATAAGCTTACATGGGCAGAAGGTTTTTCAGGCCACTGCGAGTCATGCCTTTTTTGCCCATTTTGCGGAACTTTTTCATCATCTGCGACATTTGCTGCCATTGTTTAATCAGGCGGTTAATGTCTTGAACGGTAGTGCCGGATCCTTGTGCAATACGCCGACGACGTGAGGCATTCAGCAGCTTTGGGTTGCTGCGTTCTGCCGGTGTCATAGAGGATATCATGGCTTCGGTTTTACCTAATACGCTCTCATCTACTGTTGCACCTTCTAATTGCTGCTTAAGCTGCCCCATACCAGGCAACATGCCCATGAGCGATCCCATGCCCCCCATTTTCTTCATATTTTTAAGTTGCTCAGATAAATCATTCAGATCAAACTGGCCTTGATCAAAACGCTCCTGCATTTTTTGCGCATCTTCTTTATTGATGCTTTCTGTAGCGCGCTCCACCAATGACACCACATCGCCCATATCCAAAATGCGTGATGCGATACGTTGCGGATGGAAAGGCTCCAGATTTTCGAGTTTTTCACCAGTACCCATAAATTTGATAGGTTGGCTTGTGACATGACGCATAGAAAGCGCTGCGCCTCCACGGGCGTCGCCATCAATACGGGTGAGAGTAATGCCAGTAATGCCGATTTTTTCATGAAACTCGGTGGCAATTACCACGGCATCCTGTCCTGTTAGTGCATCTGCAACCAACATGGTTTCGGTGGGTTTGGAAAGCCTCTTAATTTCTGCAAGCTCTTGCATGAGAGCTTCATCAATATGCAAGCGTCCGGCAGTATCCAGCATCAACACATCATAGCCTTCAAGACGGGCAGATTCTAATGCGCGCTTGGTAATATCCAGAGGCGATTGGCCTTTGATAATAGGTAGGCCGGTCACACCCACTTGATTAGCCAGAACATCCAGCTGTTCTTGTGCCGCAGGGCGCTGCACATCAAGGGATGCCAACAGCACTTTTTTACCGCGTTTTTCTTTCAGTATTTTAGCCAGCTTACCTGTTGTGGTGGTTTTACCCGATCCTTGCAAGCCAACCATCAGCACAACCACGGGCGGTACAGCATTGAGATTGAGGTCGTGATGTTCATCACCCAGCAGTTCAACCAAATGGTCTTGCACCAACTTTATAACCATCTGCGCCGGAGACACGCTTTTTACGACCTCGGTACCGACAGCTTTTTCTTTTAAGCTTTTGATGAATTCTTTTACCACAGGTAAAGCCACATCGGCCTCTAGAAGTGCGATACGTACTTCGCGCATGGCATTATCGATGTCGCTTTCCGACAGTGTTCCGCGCTTACGTAAATTGGTAAAAACAGAACCTAAACGGTCACTAAGTGAAGCAAACATGGGCTTCTCCATTCATTAACAAAAATCGCCATAACTTAGCGTGTATGCAGAGGAATGCGCAAGTAAAAAGGATTCATCTGGACAAATGATGGTGACATATGCAATCTATCGCAACAAATTCTATCGAGGTGTATATGGAACTGCTATTAAACCCTGAAGCATGGGCGAGTTTACTTACGTTGACAGCATTAGAAATTGTGCTGGGTATCGACAATGTGGTGTTTATCGCCTTAATAGTAAATCATCTGCCACCAAAAGAGCGTGACAGAGCGCGTTACATTGGTTTGTTCCTGGCATTGTTCATGCGTATAGCCCTCTTATTTAGTTTAGTATGGCTGATGGGGCTGACAGAGCCGTTTTTCTCCGTGTTAGGTCACGGGATTTCCGGCAAAGATTTGTTGATGGTAGTGGGCGGCTTATTCCTTATTTATAAGGCTACAACCAGCATTCACGATGAAATGACACATGATGCAGAATCGAGCTATAAAGATTTTAAGGGCAGTTTCAGCAAAACCATCTTACAAGTAATTTTTATTGATCTGATATTCTCGTTCGATTCGATTATAACCGCAGTGGGTCTAACCGAAATGGTTGTGGTGATTGTGGTCGCAATGGTGATTGCAATGGCTGTGATGTTGGTTTCTTCAGGTTTTATAGCAGAGTTTATCGAAAAACATGCCACACTAAAAATGCTGGCGCTATCGTTCATTATGATGATTGGCATGATGCTATGCGCCGAAGGCCTTGGATTCCATGTGCCTAAAGGATACATCTATTTCAGTATGGCGTTCTCGCTTGGCGTTGAAATTCTCAATATGACAGTGCGTAAACGTAGCTTGAGAGCCACGCAAAAAAATACAGCACCACAGGCTGAGGATGGCAAATAATTTCTAAATAAATTCTGTGGCAAATTCTCTTGCCCCCGTGATCCTATTTGCATAGAATCAGCCCGCAATCCAACGTAAAGAGGCTCATTTTGTCTAATCAATCATCTCAGCAACATGCTGACATCGCAAATCTTTCCTTTGAAGCCGCTATGGGCGAGCTTGAGGCAATTGTAAAGCGTATGGAAACCGGTGAAGCAGAACTAGAGTCTGCTATCAGCGATTATGATCGTGGAATGGCTTTGAAAAAGCACTGTGAAACCAAGCTTGCCGATGCGCGGATGAAGGTAGAAAAAATCGTACAAAATGAAGATGGCGGCAGCGCCACAGTTGCGTTTGATCCAGATGAATAATAACGATAACACCAGTTTAGGAGATCCAGCCTTGGAACAATTGATGCAGGCATTGGAAGAAGTATCCGCTCAGCTTTATGATAAGATGGACGACGTATTGCCAGATCCTGAAAATGGTGTTGGTACAATTGCTGAAGCTATGCGTTATGCAGCGCTTTCGGGTGGTAAGCGTTTACGTCCGTTTCTTACGGTGCAATCTGCAAAACTCTTTGGTGTGAGTAATGATGCCGCGCTTCATGTGGCGGCGGCGATTGAGTTTATTCATACCTATTCTTTGATGCACGATGATTTGCCCGCTATGGATGACGATGATTTGCGCCGTGGCCAGCCCTCTGCACATATTAAATTTGGTGAAGCGGCGGCAATTTTGGCAGGTGATGCATTGTTAACCTATGCATTTCAGCTTTTGGCAGATCGTGACGTACATGCCGACCCATCGGTGCGTTGTGAGTTAATTCGCTCACTAGCGGCAGCCTCGGGTTTCCGTGGCATGGTCGGTGGACAAATGATGGATCTGGAATCGGAACACGAAGAGCTAAGCATTGATCAGGTGATTCGACTGCAGCGCTTGAAAACCGGTGAATTATTTGCCATTTCCTGCGAAGCTGGTGCCATTATGGGTAAGGCTCCTTGGCAAATGCGTAATGCGCTTAAAGCATACGCCCATGACGTAGGGTTAGCTTTTCAGATTCGTGATGATTTGCTCGATGCCGAAGGTACGCGCTCTGAAACAGGCAAGACCGTCAAGAAAGACGAAGCTGCAGGCAAGGCAACACTGGTTTCTATCATGGGTATAGAGCGCGCTAAAGAGCAAAGCCGTATCTTGGCAGAGCAGGCTATTCGCCATCTGGATGTGTTTGATGACAAAGCAACAAATCTGCGAAAACTAGCAGAATATATCGTTACGCGTCGCAGCTAAAAGGGGGGTTCATGGATCAGCCATATATTGATATTATAGTTGAAGGAATACTTTCAACTACCCTGTGGTCGTTTACAACCGATACCACCTTTTTTGCTATGGTTGCATTTGGGAACTCAGATATACAGCTGGCTTTACTATGTGCAGTGCTTGGCGGCAGCATTGGCGCTTCTATAAATTATGGTCTGGGTCGTTTACTGGCTATTTTGCAAACAAATGGCACCTCTAAGATTCCGCAGGATAAATATGACTTGTGGCGCAAACGTGCGTATTTTGCAGCGCCTATTATTTGCATGTTGTCATGGATTCATCTGGTGGGCGCCTTGGTATTTGCCCTAGGGTTTTTACGAGTAAGGGCGTTTTTGGTGATTCCATTTTTGATGATTGGACAGGCTTTATATTACGGCTATGCCATAATGTATACTTGATTCAGATTACGCAAAAAACAGATATCCCACCCCAATTGCAGCAGTAATGCCCGCTACATCAGCAAGCAGGCCGCAAGCAATTGCATGACGGGTTTGGGTGATGCCCACAGAGCCGAAATATACTGCTAATACATAAAATGTTGTCTCTGTACTGCCCTGTATGGTGGCAGATAGCAGGGCAGGGAAAGAGTCTACGCCATAGTTGTTCATGGTTTCAATAAGCATAGCGCGAGCTCCGCTGCCGCTAAAAGGCTTCATAAATGCGGTAGGCAATGCGGGCACAAAATCGGCATTAAGCCCCAAAGCTAACACACCGCGCTCTATTACCCACAATGCTCCATCTAATGCGCCGCTGGCACGTAAGACGCCGATTGCCACCAGCATAGCAACCAAATAGGGAATGATGCGAATGGCTACCTCAAATCCTTCTTTCGCGCCTTCGACAAACACTTCATATACCGGAACTTTTTTGCGCCATCCGGCAAATATAAAGCATGTGATAATGCAAAAAATTATTAAATTGCCAGCTAATGTAGATTGACGGGTTTGTTCTTCAGTAGAAAGTGCAGAAATATAGACTGCTATCGCGCTGAGAAAAATCGCAAACCCACCAAAATACGCTAATACGATGCGGTTAAAGATGGGTAGTTTTTGCACCCATGCCACCGCCATGATGCCAACAAAAGTAGAAAATGACGTGGCAAATAGTATAGGTAAAAATACGCTGGTAGGGTCAGCAGCGCCCAATTGTGCTCGATACATAAAAATAGTTACGGGCAATAATGTGATAGACGATGTGTTTATTACCAAAAATAAAATTTGTGCATTAGTGGCAATGTTTTTAACAGGGTTAAGTGCCTGCAACTCTTGCATTGCTTTTAACCCTAGTGGGGTGGCGGCATTGTCTAACCCCAGCATATTTGCGGCCATATTCATAGTCATGCTGGCCTGCGCCGGATGATTTTGAGGCACTTCGGGAAATAAATGGCGGAATAATGGATTCAATCCACGGGCAATGTGTTGAATTAACCCCGCTTCGCGTGCGATGGCAAACAGACCAAGCCACAGGCATAATATTCCCACTAACCCCAATGAAATATCAAATGCCGTAGTGGCCATGCTGAAGGTGGATTGCACCAACGCCACCCATATCTCACTGTTTCCCAGTACCAGCCAATGAAACATGCCCGACAAAAATGCAATAGCAAAAAAAGAGAACCACAAATGGTTTAGCATGGGATAGCACTTGTTATCTGTTTAAGCGTTAAGGTATAATTGCATTTTAATATTGTGAGAACTATATACGTGAATTATGCGACTGCAAATGGCGAAAACCAAGCCTTTACTCAAAAAAATATTCCTCATCTTCATGTAATGCTACGGCAGATAAGACATCACAACGCGCTTAATGCCCAAAATGTGATGCGGTTTTTTATGGTTAAGCTACCCTATGTTATAGCTATTATCTCTGTATTTTTTCTTGTGATGTATATGGCATTGTGGAGGCCATTGCGAAAAGCGTTATTTTCTTTGCGCGAAGGGCTTTATTTCTCTTGGGGAGATTTTATATTGTTTTTTGTCATTAGCTTGCTACTGCTTTGTGCAATGTCTGTGATCTTATGGCGGCACTATAGAAACGAATGTACACGGCTTTATATATGCAATTTCGGTGCGCAAACCGAACACTATAATTTTGATAAAGACTATAGGGAATATCAGTTTGTAGATGGCGCGCAAAACTCGCACAGCAAGCCGTTTGCCGAGGATTACGTGGCTAATTTTCCTATGCTAAGCCGTTGGTTTAAACGATCTGGCGATGGAGCAGGGCGCTTCCATCTTTTTGCAAAAGACGGAGCTGCTGATGCTGCCAAAACCATTGCCAGCAGCAATAGCGCAAAGGTGTTTTATGCCCCCAAAAATCCGGAAATGAGCCAGATGGTAGTTGCGGGCTGTATGAAAGAATATCAATGGTACAACCGCGCTGCCAACTAAGCTGCTTTATTTTTTTTATTTTGAAGTAACGGTTTTAAATACCTTCCGGTAACGCTATCGTCATTTTTTATCAGCTCCTCAGGCGTGCCTTCTGCCACTACTTTGCCGCCTTTATCGCCGCCGCCCGGGCCAATATCAATCACCCAATCTGCCGATTTTATAACATCCAGATTATGCTCGATAATTACCATGCTGTTGCCAGATTCTACCAGTTTTTGCAGCACTTGCAGCAGTTTGCCAATATCATGAGTATGAAGGCCGGTGGTGGGTTCATCGAGAATGTATAACGTGTTGCCGGTAGCGCGTTTGGACAGCTCACGGGCAAGCTTAATGCGTTGCGCCTCGCCGCCCGAAAGTGTGGTGGCAGATTGCCCCGTTTTAATATAGCCGAGGCCAACTTCTTCGAGTGCCGCAAGTTTTTCGCGTATGACAGGCACATTTGTAAAGAATTCCACCGATTCAGATACGGTCATATGCAATACATCGGCGATAGATTTGTCTTTATATTTAATTTCCAGCGTTTCACGGTTGTAACGCATCCCTTTACAAACATCACAGCGCACATAAACATCGGGCAAAAAATGCATTTCGATTTTGATCATGCCATCGCCCTGACACGCTTCACAGCGCCCGCCTTTAACGTTGAACGAAAAACGTCCGGGTTTATATCCGCGTGCCTGTGATTCGGGCAAATTGGCAAACCAATCGCGAATGGGCGAAAATGCGCCGGTATAGGTAGCAGGGTTTGAACGGGGTGTGCGGCCAATAGGGGATTGATCGATTTCGATGATTTTATCGATATTTTCAATTCCCGTAATTTTGTCGTGCGCACCCGGATTGCTACGGCTTTTATGTAGCTTTTTCATCACTGCTTTATACAGCGTTTCGATAATCAGGCTTGATTTACCGCCTCCCGAAACCCCACTCACAACGGTCATGATGCCTAATGGAATTTCAACGTTAATATTTTGCAGATTGTTGGTATGTGCATTATGAATGGTAATACGTTTATGTTTTTTGCCTGCGCGGCGCTCTTGCGGAACGGCAATTTCTTTCTTGCCGCTAAGGTATTGTCCAGTAATGCTTTCCGGTATGTTCATTACCTCTTGCGGGGTGCCTGCAGCCACTACAAGGCCGCCATTCACACCTGCACCAGGCCCCATATCAACCAAATAATCTGCAGCGCGCATGGTGTCTTCATCGTGTTCTACCACAATAACGGTATTACCAATGTTACGTAGGTTTTTTAGCGTTGCTAACAAGCGCTCATTATCGCATTGATGTAATCCTATGGATGGCTCATCTAATACGTATAATACTCCGGTTAATCCAGCACCTATTTGCGAAGCCAGACGGATACGCTGGCTTTCACCCCCCGACAACGTGCCTGATTCGCGGGATAGCGTGAGGTAGTCTAAGCCAACATTCACCAAAAAACCTAGTCGTTGGCGTAGTTCCAGAAGTATTTTGTCGGATATTTTCTGGTGTTTTGGGCTAAGTCGCTCTGTCAAATTTTCAAACCACTCTGCGGCTTTTTCAATAGTGAATTGAGTGATATGCCCTATGTGCAATCCATCAATTTTCACGCAAAGGGTTTCTTCTTTCAGGCGATGTCCGCCACAGCTATGACAAGGCTGGTTATTTTGATATTTCGAAATTTCCTCGCGCGACCAATTGCTTTCTGTTTCCAGATAGCGGCGCTGCATGTTATTTACTACGCCTTCATATGGCTTTTTAGACACATAATTGCGCAGGCCATCATTGTAGGCAATGCGTACAACTTCTTCGCCACTTCCATAAAGGACAATTTCTTTATGCTCGTCGCTCAAATCTTTGAAGGGTATGTCTAACCTAAAGTCAAAGTGCTTTGCTAATCCTTCAAGGGTCTGAATATAATATTTAGAGGTGGAGCTGGCCCAAGGTGCAATTGCACCCTGACGAAGTGTGAGCTTGGTGTCCGGCACAACCAGATCAGGATCTATCACCATTTGCGAACCCAGGCCATCGCAGGTGGGACAGGCGCCAAAGGGGCTGTTAAAAGAAAACAGGCGCGGTTCGATTTCTGAAAGGGTAAAGCCGGATATAGGGCAGGCGAACTTAGAAGAAAAAGTGATAATATCACCTACATTATGTTCGGTGTCGCCTTCTGCGGGTTTAACAATTTCTATCAGCACCATACCGTCACTTAAGCTAAGTGCGGTCTCCAAGCTGTCGGGCAAACGGTTTCCTAAATCTTCGCGCACGATAATGCGGTCTACTACCACCTCAAGGTTATGTTTTTTGTTCTTATCGAGGGAGGGAACATCATCAATCTCCATCATCTCGCCATTAACCTTAACGCGCTGAAAGCCACGTTTTTTGAGGTCGAGTATTTCTCTGACATGCGTTCCTTTTTGGCCGCGTGAAACCGGCGACATGATATGCAGTCGCGTTCCTTCGGGCAGCTCCATAACCAAGTCGGCCATTTGCGAAATGGTTTGGCTTTCAATAGGCAATCCAGTAGCGGGAGAGTAAGGAACACCAATGCGCGCATATAATAGACGCAGATAATCATATATTTCTGTCACCGTTCCGACAGTAGAGCGGGGATTGCGCGAGGTAGTTTTTTGATCAATAGCAATGGCTGGCGAAAGTCCAGTAATGCTTTCAACGTCAGGCTTATCCTGAATATTCAAAAATTGACGCGCATAGGCTGAAAGGCTTTCAACATAACGGCGCTGACCCTCGGCATAAATCGTGTCAAAGGCCAAAGAAGACTTGCCCGACCCTGAAAGGCCGGTGATGATAATCAGTTCATTTCGAGGTAGATTAACGTCAACATTCTGCAGGTTATGTTCTTTTGCTCCGCGTACGCATATGTGGGTATTCATGTCGGTTGCGGTGGCCATATGCTTACTCCTTGCTATACATTCAGGCGAAAAATCGCCGAAAACCCTATGTGTAAGGGGCGCTAATACTACGCAATCTTTTCGCAGTTGTCAGTCGTTTTTTAGTTTATTTGTCTGGTAGTGTTGATATAGTGTCGCCTTCACAGAATTTAAAGACCTGAGGAGGAATCATGGCTGGCAGTGTAAATAAAGTGATATTAGTAGGTAATCTAGGCCGCGACCCAGAAATTCGTAGCACACAAGATGGCCGCGAAATTGCCAATCTTGCTATTGCTACCTCGGATAGCTGGAAAGATAAAAACACCGGCGAACGCCGCGAAAAGACTGAATGGCACCGCGTTGTAATTTTTAGCGACGGTTTAGTGAATGTGGTAAAAAACTATTTGCGTAAAGGTGCAAAGGTTTATATCGAAGGCTCACTACAAACCCGTAAATGGACAGACCAGCAAGGCGTAGAGAAATACTCTACCGAAGTGGTCTTACAAGGCTTTGGCTCTACATTGACAATGCTCGATGGCAAAGGCGAGGGTGGTGGAAGCAGCGCTGGTGGTAGTAGCTACGGCGATGCAGGAAATAATTTCAGCAGCAACAAAGCTGCCGCGCCCATGGCCGATGCGGGTATAGATGATGAAATTCCGTTTTAATAATTGTTAAATAATGTATGCGACAGAGTTTTATTGTCACATAGATGCACAGGTAGAATATGCAGGAATTTCCAAATGGAATTCCATTTTTGAAAATGCATGGCGCCGGAAATGATTTTGTTGTTATAGACAATCGTTCCGGCGCTGTTGCGTTGGATAAAACTAACTTACAACTATTGGCAAACCGACGCTATGGTGTGGGCTGCGATCAGATTGTTCTGCTCGAAAAAAGCAGCGTTGCCGATGTGTTTATGCGCTTATATAATTGCGATGGCGGCGAAGTATTCGCCTGTGGCAACGCCACCCGCTGCGTGGCGTGGCTGATAATGGGCGAAACTGGAAAGCCTCATGTAAAAGTCGAAACCAAAGCCGATGTGCTGTCTTGTGACAGCGCCGACGATATGGCGGTGACCGTAAATATGGGAACGCCGCGTTTTGATTGGCAGTCGATTCCATTGGCGCGCAAAGTGGATACTTTCAATATTCCATTTATTCGCATTGGCGCGCTCCATGAAGGCTTTGCCCTGAGTATGGGTAATCCGCATATTGTATTCGAGTCAAATGATGTTGATAAAGCGCCGCTTGAGGATGCAGGGCCACGTATAGAAAATCACGAATTGTTTCCAGAGCGTATTAATGTTGAGATTATGCAGGTAGTGGCACGCGACCATTTGAAGGTGCGGGTTTGGGAGCGAGGCGTTGGAGAAACGCTGGCCTGCGGCACAGGTGCATGTGCAGCAATGGTTGCAGCGTGGATGCGCGGCTTAGTAGACAACAAGGCGACGGTGAGTTTGCCCGGTGGCGACTTAATTATTGAGTTTTCAGGTGAGCAAAAAGCCGAAAATGCGTGGCATGGTAACGATGTATTAATGACAGGCCCTGTGGCGCTGGTTGCCAAAGGAGAATGGATGCAGCCATGACCATTGATGTTGTAACCTTCGGATGCCGCCTGAACACCTATGAAAGCGAGGTGATGCGCCAACATGCGAAAACGGCAGGGTTGAAAGATACGATTATCTTTAATACTTGCGCCGTAACCAAAGAAGCTGAACGCCAAGCACGGCAGGCTATTCGCCGCGCTCGTCGCAACAACCCCAATGCGAAAATTATTGTTACGGGCTGCGCCGCACAAGTCGCTCCCGAGAAATACAGCGGAATGGATGAAGTGAATGCCGTGCTGGGTAATGAAGAAAAAATGCACGCGCAAAGCTATCGCTTCATGCCCGAACCCGAGACGGTACGGGTTAATGATATTATGTCCGTCAAAGAAACAGCCGAGCATATGATTGGCGGGTTCGAGGGCAAAGCGCGAGCATTTGTTCAGGTGCAAAATGGCTGTGACCACCGCTGTACATTCTGCATTATCCCCTTTGGCCGTGGCAACAGCCGTTCTGTTCCTATCGGAGAAATTGTTAATCAGGTGCGTAAATTAGCACAGGCGGGCTATAAAGAGGTCGTATTGACAGGGGTAGATATCAGTGCGTATGGCGCGGATTTACCCGGACGTCCTACTTTAGGGCAAATGACGCGCCGATTATTAGCGCAAGTGCCTGAGCTGCCACGGCTGCGTATTTCCTCCATAGACGCCATTGAAGTGGATGATGACTTGTTTACATTACTGGCAGAAGAGCCGCGGTTGATGCCTCACATGCATTTGAGTCTGCAGGCAGGGGATAATATGATTCTAAAGCGCATGAAGCGCCGTCATTCCCGCGAGGATGCGCTGACACTGATACGCCGTCTGCGTGAAGCGCGCCCGGATATGGTCTTAGGCGCTGATTTTATAGCTGGCTTTCCAACAGAAACCGAAGAAATGTTTGCCAACACCTTAAAGCTGGTGGAGGAGGCTAACATTACTTATTTGCATGTATTCCCATATTCTGAACGCGAGGGTACACCGGCTGCGCGCATGCCACAGGTAGAAAAATCCGAACGTAAATTGCGTGCTTCTCGGCTGCGTAAACTTGGCGAACAGCAAATGCAGCGGTTTTTAAATAGCCAAATTGGTATGCAATGTAATGTGTTGATAGAAAAAGAAGATATGGGAAGAAATGAATATTTCGCTGGCGTTAGTCTTGCGCAGAATAATTTTGAAATTGGTAGCGTAATTACCGTTAAAATTACAGGCCATGATGGCCATTTGTTACTAGGAGAACATATCCAATGATGCGCTTTTTCAAAAAAACCGAAAAAGAGAATGCACCCGCAGAAGAACAAAATGCAGAGCAGGGCGGCGATCAAAAAACCATACAAGAGATGCCAGTACCTGAGCTTGTAGACATTCCTCTGCCGCAAGGGACTGAAGCCGCGTCTGCTACTGCAGAACCAAAAACTGTTACACCGCAACTCACCGCCGAAGAGCAGGAAAAGAACTGGTTTGCACGCTTAAAGAATGGATTAAGTAAAACCTCCAGTCAGTTGAATACGGGTATTTTTTCTATTTTCACTAAACGAAAGCTTGATGATGAGGCGATTGAAGAACTTGAAGAGCTATTAATACGCGCCGATATGGGGGCAAAAGTAGCAACACGTATCGCAAATGATTTTGCGCAGGGGCGTTTTAATAAAGAGATTTCTCCAGAAGAAGTAAAAAGCGAGCTTTCTGCAAGTATTGCTAAAATTCTAGAGCCTGTAGCTGTTTCGGTGGATATAGACGGCAAGTCTAAGCCTCATGTTATGGTTGTTGTTGGCGTAAACGGCAATGGCAAAACTACCACTATAGGTAAAATGGCCAATTTGCTTAAACAGGGTGGATGGTCTGTGATGATGGCGGCTGGCGATACATTCCGCGCTGCCGCTGTAGACCAGTTGCAGGTGTGGGGCGAGCGCACAGGGTGCGAAGTGATTACAGGCGCAGCGCAAGCCGATCCTGCAAGTGTGGTCTATCGTGCCTATGAAAAAGCGCGGTCGGATGGGGTGGATGTGCTGCTGATCGACACCGCAGGGCGGCTGCATAATAAAAACAACCTAATGGCCGAGCTGCAAAAAATATTTAAAGTTATTAAGAAAATCGATGCTGATGCGCCACACAGCGTGGTGCAAGTGTTAGACGCAACCACAGGCCAAAATGCATTGGCACAAGTAGAGGCATTTAAAAATATGGTAGATGATACCGTATTGATTGTGACTAAGCTTGATGGTACAGCCAAAGGCGGTGTGGTGGTGGCGCTTGCAGAAAAATTCAATCTGCCCATTCATGCGATTGGTGTGGGCGAGGCTGTGGATGACCTAAGGAATTTTGAGGCGTCTGATTTTGCAAAAAACCTACTTGGATAAAATTTTTCTTAAAAATTTAACTAAAAACTAAGCATTCTGCGCCACAATATGCAATACTGGACAAATTATACAGTAAAGATAGCATTGTAAAAAATCTGTAATGTCTTTATTGTATGATGTAATTATAACCTCCGTATGCGTATTATGTATTATGCGTATCTCGTATGCGGTATTGTCAAGCAGGTAAATGAGTATGGCTGATGCTGGACATCTTCAAGCAGACCCTCTTTTTCAGGGATTAACGCGCCCCGCTATGATCTTGGGCGTGAGTTACATGTACTTTGTAATTAACTCCGTTATCAACATGGTTATTTTTATTAACACGGCGAGTCCTATTTACTTGTTCGTAGTTGGCCCGTTTTGCCATGGTATCGGCTATCTGATTTGTTTGCGCGAGCCGCGTGCAATTGAGCTGCTCATGGTAAAAACCAGTAAATGCTGGAAATTGGCTCCTGTGTCCCGTGTTCGTCGTTTCCACGGCTACACCAATTCGTATGATGTGTATTGATTATGAAATTTTCTAAACGTCAAGCAACGAAAAGCGGTATTTCGAATTACGAAGTCTCTATGGCTGAGTTTATCCCATATTTTTGTCATTGGGATAAAGAAACCATTATGACTAAAAACCATGAGCTGCTACATACAATTCGCGTGGAGGGGTTCTCTTTTGAGACTGCTGATGACGAAGATGTGGACATGAAAAAAATGGTTCGCAATTCGCTGTTCAAAAGTTTGGCCTCAGGTAATTTTGGGTTATATTTTCATACCATAAGACGCCGTCAAAGTAAGTTTCCTGCTGGTAAGATGCCGCCGGGATTTGCTGATTATGTAAATGAGTTGTGGCGCCGCAAGCACCATTCGCGCAACTCCTACACGAATGAGCTGTATGTTACAATTGTGCGCAAAGCCGATAAAAAAGGCGCAGCAAAGCTTGAGCATATGTCGCGTCAAATTTTGCAAAAAGCCGATAAAGCCTCACGAGATGAAGCATTAAAAGAAGCGCATAAAGAGCTTGCAGAGGTATCTAGCCGCGTTGTTACCAGTTTGCGTGATTATGCGCCGCATTTGCTAACCGTAGTTGAAACCGATGTTGGGGCGTTTTCCGAGCCGTTAGAGTTTTTTGGCGCTTTAGTAAATGGTGGAGCAACCCAACCCGTATTAGTGCCTACCATGGATGTTTCGCATTTGCTACCAACGCGCCGAATGTATTTTGGTAAGCGTGCGATTGAAATGCGTGGCCCTACTAATCGTCGCTATGCAGGTATTGTGAGTATTAAAGAATACTCTGCAGCTACTGCAGCAGGAATTCTGGATTCCTTCTTGCAGCTCCCATTCGAGTTTATTATTACGCAATCCTTCCTTTTTGAAAACCGACAAACAAATATTGAATCTATGCAGCGTCAACAGCGCAAATTGATTCAGGCAGAGGATGTTGCTGTTTCGCAGGTTGCCGAAATTAGTGAAGCCCTCGATATGACTATGAGTGGTCATGTTGCCTTTGGCCAGCACCACTTAACTGTTTTATGTATTGAAGACAGTCTGTCAGCGCTAGAGGATACTGTCTCGTTAGCGATTTCTGAATTGGTGAATGTGGGTATCAACCCTGTGCGGGAAAAGGCATTTATGGAGCCAGCGTATTGGGCGCAATTGCCAGGAAATATGGATTATGTAGCTCGCAAAGCCATGATTAACAGCATGAATCTTTCGGGCTTTGCCTCGTTGCATAACTACCCTACCGGTCGCATACGCAATAACCATTGGGGTGATGCGATGACGGTGCTGGATACTAGCTCGGGCACACCCTATTTTATGAATTTTCACCTCCGTGATGTAGGCCATACTACAATTATTGGCCCAACTGGTGCTGGTAAAACAGTATTGATGAATTTCTTGTGCGCGCAGGCGCAAAAAGCCCATTGCCGCATGTTTTATTTTGATAAAGATCGCGGTGCAGATATTTTTATTCGCGCTCTGGGTGGCCAATATCACATTATTGAGCCGGGCGAAAATTGCCACTTCAATCCGCTGCAGCTTCCCGATACCATGGAAAACCGCACATTTGTAGGTGAGTGGCTAAAATCCATGCTAACAGTTAACGGAGAAAGTTTTAGCGCGGATGATCAGGCGCTGGTTAACGAAGCGATTGTTGGTAATTACAAGCTCGCACCAAAAGATCGTATGTTACGCAATATCGCGCCATTCCTTGGCCTTGAAGGGCCAGGATCACTCGCCGGACGGCTGCGCATGTGGCATGGCGATGGCCGTTATTCCGGTTTGTTTGATAACCCGTATGATGGTGTGGATTTTAGTACTAGCGCTGTATTTGGTTTTGAGATGGGTAAAGTGCTGGCGGATAAAAATAGTCTTGTGCCGGTATTGCTGTATCTTTTCCACCAAATTCAAATGTCATTAGATGGCACTCCAACAATTATCGTATTGGATGAGGCATGGGCACTCATAGACAACCAGTTTTTTGCGAACAGAATTAAAGACTGGTTGAAAACCTTGCGTAAGTTGAACGCATTGGTGGTTTTCGCTACCCAGAGTGTGGAAGATGCAACAGCATCTAGTATCAGTGATACCTTAATTCAGCAAACTGCCACGCAGATTTTCTTACCAAACCCCAAGGCTACTGACAGCTATAAACAGGCGTTTATGATCAGTGATCGCGAATATAATTTGCTTAAAACAACCGATCCTGGTAGCCGCTATTTCCTTGTTAAGCAAGGCAAAGACGTGGTGGTAGCGCGGTTAGATTTATCGGGGATGGAGGATGTAGTACGTGTTTTATCAGGCACAGCGCGCACTGTTAGGTTGCTAGATAAAATCATTAAAGAGCTGGGGGATGATGCCCCTGATGTATGGCTGCCAATTTTTATGGAAAGAGCAAAACGTATGGAACAGGAAGATGCAGAAGCAAAAAAATCCTGATTTTTTCTGGAGACTATTCTGCGTTATTTTCTGCGTCGCAATTTTTTGTGGCGTATTTTCCTATTCAGATATGGCTTTTGCAGGCGGAGCGCCTACAACACAGCCTAGTGAAGACACCTATTACACCGGAGATTTGTTTTGCCCGTATAATTACGATGCACTATCCGGACGCATTGCGCATTGCATTGAAAATATTGTCATTTTGGCGGCAAAAAGCTTCTTAGATACGTTTTTACCATTTTATGAAGCCATTGTAATTTCAGTCTTAACATTGGCCGTTACTATCTATGGTGCCATGATGTTGATGGGCAGTATTCAGCGCCCCACAGGACAAACTTTTTTCCTGCTGTTTAAAATTGGTGCAATTGCGTTTCTGACTCTTCAGTTTAATGGGCTGATTGATTTAGTCTTTGATGTTCTACGTGGTATGCTTGGCATTGTTACGAATTATGTCACGAATAGTACGTTGAGCGCATGTAGTAATACTGGGTATCTTTCAACGTTTTTTGAGTTTGGCCGCAATGTAAACGACTTAACGGCGTGGGATAAAATTGATTGTTTGTTCATGACGTTGCTTGGCATAGGTGTGGCACAAACCACCGCTTTTGGGTTGGTGGCAATTCTTGTAGGTGTGATTTTTACCGGCGGAGTAGGGGTGCTCATATTCATTCTTGCTATCATGTTTATGATCACGCTGCTTTTTGCCATTATTCGCGCATTAAAAATATATCTTGTTTCCGTTATCGTTATTGCGTTTTTGGTTTGTGTGTCCCCTCTGGCGCTTCCAGCAATGCTATTTCAAGCCAGCAGACCAATGTTTGATAAATGGGTGAAGAATCTGGCAAACTTTATGCTGGTTCCGGTTTTTCTTTTTGCATATATCTCCATGATTGTTGCCGCTTATGATGCGATTTTGTTTAAAGGACCCAGCTCTTTATATTACGCTATCGCTAGCGAAGCCTCGCAAGAAGTGGGCTTTAACTTCCGTGACTGGCTGGCTTACGGCACTGACGGTGAGGTCAGAAGAGATGCTAATGGTCAGGCAGTAATGCTATCCAGTGGTCTTCCGTGGTTAGAAAGTGGAACATTCGTAGGTCAGGATGTGCCTGGACTAGATGCAATTGCGCTGATGAATTATCGGCGTAGCTGTGCGACCGCAGCAGATTTTGAAGCGGCACTTAATAGTGAAATTTGTGAGCTTCCGCCTGGAGAGCTCGACACCATGATTGATTGTGCAATTAATCCGGTTGTACCGTTTGAAGGGGAAGAGCTATCTGTAGAACCAGGAGAATCGTGTGATTCATTAGATGGGCGACCTTATTATGGTTTTTTACGTAACGAGGAAGTTTTCCATTTTGGTATAGCACCAGGCATTGAAACTGATTTAAACCGCAGAAAGGCTGCAAGAGACGAAGAATCCTGCGGTATGAACATTTTATGCGGTGTAAAAAAAGTTGCCGGAAAAATGGCTGGTTGGGCTGTTAATACAGTTAAAAACATCATTGGAGCGGTCGTGCGTGTTGGTGGTTGGCTGGTGCAGCAAATTGGATCGGGCATTAAGGCAGTAGGGTCCTTTATTAAAGATTACTGCAATATGGGTACAAGTGCACCAGGGGCGGTATGTAGTGCTACGGGCGGTGCATTTATGGTGGCGGGCTCTGTAGTGCATGTTGCGGGCACAGTAGGGAATTTTTCTGGTCGTGTATTAATGAATGGCCTCGCTGCCGAGCTTGAGAAGCTGCTAGACGGCTGGTTTGATGTGGAATCTTTAGATCTACAAAAAATTGCATCCTATCATTGTAAGGTTGCACAAGGTATTGCCGACCCGCAAAGTGAAGAATATCTTGATTGTCCCGGCCCTGAAACTATTATCATGAATATGTTTTATGTGTTGCTGACCGCGCTTGTTGTGGCGTATTTAATGTCGCGTTGGCTTAATTATATCCCACAAATGGGCCAAACTCTTGTTGGCGGCGCGCGTATAGATGCCAGCCTTCCCGGTGAAGCACGTATTAGTAAAGCCGCGAAAGTTACACAAACGGGTATGGATAAACTACTGAAAAAACGTGGCGGGGGTAGATGATGGCTAGAGCATATCTTTCTTCCTTGATGCGATTATTGTTTGATCCAAAGCTGATTCTATTTGTGATGATGACAGTGCTAACCATTGATAGCGCATTAGCACAAGCAAACCAGCGCCGCACCCAACCACGCACATTTAGTAATTATGGCTCAAATGGCCCGGCTGATCCAGTAGATGAGGGTACGCCCAGTGCAGGCGCGCCAGGTGATATGATTGGTGTTACAACCGATGGTGCATATGTGTTTTTCACCAGTAACTTCCAAGAAGAAGTGCCATTAGCAGGCCGGAAAAACATGGCATTGCAACTCATTTGTGAAGAAGGATATTTCACAGAGCGGGTAGTCTATTGTATCAGAAACATTATCGATACATCTGTTGCTACCTTTCTTACAGAATTTGAGCTTATGCTCAATAGCTATATTTTGGGGCTAATTATGCTCGCTGTAACACTGTATGGTGGGCAAGTACTTATGGGTACAATAGAAAGCCCGGGGCCTGATGCATTTAAATTATTGTTAAAAATTGGGGCGGTACTGTTTTTCACCAATGCGCTAGGTGGCTTTCTGCCAATGTTATTTCCGTTTATGGAAACATTAGCATCATACGGAATGAGTTATATAAGTGAGGGTTCACAAAGTCCGTTTCTTGCGAGTTGTGGCGATTCAAGCTTAGGTACCGTATCTATATGGCGACGTATTGACTGTATTGTTTCGCGGTTGCTAACAGGAAATACTGTGGCGGATGGTACAGGCTATCGCGCAGGCATTTTGTGGGTGCTTGCTGTGGCGATATTTTGGACAACATTCCTTGGGCCATTTGTGTTCATGGTAATGTTCGCCACTTTTATGATGATTTTCTTGTTGGTATTCCGCTGTGTATTTGTATTTCTATCTGCTTATACATTGCTTGCGATTCTCACCATTATTTCCCCACTAATTATTCCTTTGGTGTTATTTAAATCCACAGAGCATTATTTCCAAAAATGGCTGAATCAATTCATGTCAACATTTGTTCAGCCTTTATTATTATTCGCCTATATGGCATTTGTTTTTGCTTTGATTGATGGCTTGTTCTTTAAAGATGAGCCTTATTCGCTTGTTCGCGTATTAGGCGTTGGCTGGGAAACACCTGAAGTCCTCGTTGGCTATCGCGATGATGTCCTTGATGACATGATGGAGGTGTTTGAAGAAGATACCGGTTATGCTCCAGGCACTCCCGAATATCAATCGCACAGAGAGTATTTAGAAAATAAGCAACGCATATCGGTGATTGGTAATTCATTATTGGTTCCAGAGCAATTAATTACAATTGATATAGGTGATGCTACTGAAGCCATTGAAAACATAAGAAGTGTTCCTGTGATAGGCGGCGCAGCCTCCGCTGCTGCAACTGGCGCATTATATGTGGCTAATAAAGGCTTGAATAGTATAGCAAGTACGCTAGTGCCATTTTATGTTACACGTATACAACCGGAAGGACGAACACGCTGGGGCTTCCTTGTCGATATGTTGAAGTTCTTCCTTATTGTATTGATATTTTTACCTTTATTGTTGCGCTTTACTAAAGACATACCAGAGGTAATTCAACGGCTATCAAGTTCAGTACGCACTCCTGGCATGCTGCTGCCTGGTGAAAAACAGGCTGTAGGTACGGTAGCTGCGACCAAGGGTGCGGTTAAGGGGGCGGCACGTGGTGCCGTCACTGGTTTTGTTAATGGTGGTAAAAAAGGTGCTGTTATTGAAGGTGTGCAAGGGGGGTATGAAGGTGCACGCGACTCCTACCGCGATGCAACAAACAGCTCGAAAACTTCTAGTGGCAAAGCGAATCGCGCAGGCGATGCAAATAAACAAAATGTACACGCTAACGAAGGCGGAGATCCTAGCCAAAGAGCGCTACATAAAGGTCAAGGCGGCGGAGGTGGTATAGGCATTAAATCTCTTACTAATGCTGCCGGGAAAGTGGCCAAAATGAAGGGTGGCAAAGGCGGCGGTCAAGTCGGCGGCGGTGGTAAAGGCTGTGGCGGTAAAGGTGGTGGGAAAACGGGGTAATATAATGGTAGCGATATGGCGATAATAAAGAACGAAACACAGGTAACGCCTTCGGGGAAGGAAAATGATATGTCACGTTTAACGATGATGTTCATGGTAGTAGTGATAGCAATGTTGGGGATGTTTACTCCGCATACTGCTAATGCTGGCTATATGGCAAATACTGATTATGGTGACCCCCCGGTGCCATTTACGCCCCCCCTTACTGCAGAAACGGGAGAAACTCAGCCCTATCTGTATGATATGAGTACGAGTCTGCAAGTAACCTATTGGAGTGCTGTAATTGATGGTATTGGTGCAAAATTTGCTATTGCAGGCGATATGTCCGGGTTAGATACCAGCGAAAAAGTGTGGGATTTCGTTGCGCGCAAAAAAATAGACATAAATCAACAAGAGGCAAAAATTCTTTGTTTGTTTATGAATGAAGATGATGATCCACCCACAGATGGAGTAATACCAAACTTTCCTACATGGCCATCTTGTGGAGGTGTTTTAGAAACCATGTTTGGCCCCGACTTTATACCATATTTGAAAACAAATGCTGGTGATAGAGAGATTGTAGAAATTTATCAATACCTATTACAAAGCATGGGTATTGATATTAAAGATATCTTGCCAACAATTAATGAGCGCATGGGTTCATCAGCAGGGCCTGGCCCGGATGACCTGAATGTCGATGATGTTGCCGGTAACCGTTTGGAATGCTATACACCTGCCAATAACATTCGTCGCTATGACGTTAGCGGCTGTGGTATTTTGTGTACAGTAACGCGCGTTATTATGGGATTGCTGAATACAGCTTCTGAAGGAATTGTAGAGGCAACTGCGAATAATGCTGACTTTAATCGGGCAATTTTAGCTGCCCTCACCTTATATATCACTATTTATGGCGCTATGGTGTTGCTAGGGCTGGTGAGTGTTGCTTTGGGCGATGCAGTAGTGCGCGTAGTGAAATTAGGCTTTGTAGCTATGTTGCTTACCTCCGACACAATTATGACCTTATTTCATATGGGACGATGTTTCTTCGTAGAGGGAACCACCTATTTGATTAATGCTGTTATGCAGGTGGGACTGGAGGCTGTTGTGACGTTAAACGCTGGCGGGGAAATCCCTGTTGGCACATTATACGGGCCTGCGGGCGGCGCTGATTTATGCGGATCATCTTTCGATGACGCCACAAGTGCGCAGGGGCCGTTGGTGATTTTTGAAGCACTGGTGACACAAATATTCTCACCACATATGGGATTGGTAATTCTAACTCTGTTCCTGTCGGGAGCATATGGCTGGGTTATTGCTATATTCCTTATGGTGGGGCTGGTATTTTTTGTATTTACTTTGCTGGGAGCGGTGACGTTATATCTCACCTGTTTAATTGGCCAATATCTATTGTTATCTTTATTGCCATTCTTTGTGGTCTTCTTGCTATTCGAGAAAACGCAACACCTGTTCCAGGGGTGGTTTAATATGCTGCTTACCTATAGTTTGCAGCCTATATTCTTGTTTGCATATATATCATTATTTGTTGTGGTGACATCAGCAGCGCTTGCACAAATTCTGGATGTACGCATCTGTTGGGCAAAATGGTTTGCGGTTGGTTGGGTGTTCGATTTGAGCAAGTGGTTCTTCTATGGAGCGAATGGTCCATTAGTTGATTTACCGTTTGGCTTCTTTGAAGTGTTGATATTCGTATTGCTTGTCGCTCTAATGCATGAATTTAAAGACCATGTAGAGCAAATCGCAAACGATATCGGTAACTCATATGTGTATTCCAACGGTGCTGGCCGCGCACTTGAAGGTTGGTTCCGTGGCAAAGGCAGAGCCATTAAAGCAAAAACCTACGAAGGTGTGAAATCCGGCGGCAAAAAAGCGGTTAATTATGTTCGTGGAGGGGCGGGTGGCCATAGTACCGCTAGCGCCAGTGGACAAAAAGGCGTTGGAGGATCCGCAGGCGGTAGCGCCAATGTCAGCCGGAAAGGTGTCGGACGCTGATGCTATAAAATATACAAAAACCGTAATACGGGTTTGACCCGCTAGCGGTTTTTGTATAACACATTAGATGTACTTAATTTTAATTGCCTTTGAATGAAGGAGCCCAAAATATGATAAGACTAGTTTTAACTGCTCTGGCATTAACCTTAATCGCAAGTTGCGGCCCTAAAGAGCGCGAAGATCTTAAAAGCCCATGCGTTGGCACCGAAGAAAGCCCATGTGGCGTGAAGCGCAATGTTAATGATTGGTGGATGGCGTAATTCACCCGTATCCCATTAAAAAACGCCCCACTGCATATCTGCATGGGGCGTTTTTTAATGCAAATAAGCACTGGTTCAAACTAACGCATCCAATTGCTGATCGGTTAAATTGCCTGGAACTATAGTCATTGGCACGAGTAGTTCATCGCCCATACGTTCTGAAAGCCAAGTAACCAGCTTTGTGCCTTTTGGCGAATCAGGCATGAGGCCAATAATCAGCATATTAACATCGCTGTCTTCCATCACGGCGGCGATAATTTGTTCGCCCAACTTACCTTCTCGCAAGTGCAATGTGGGGGTGATATTGCACTCATCCTGCGCAATACCTGCCAATTCGTGGAGCAGTGCTTCTGCTTGCTCGCGCTTTTCATCGCTAATACGTTCGCCCACACCAAATAATGGTTGAAAATCCATTGGCTGAACCACCGTAAGAATATCCACGCCATCGCCTCGCCGGCGGGCTTTTTTGCACGCCATGCGCAATGCAACCGGCGAAGCTGCGTTTTCTGCCACGCAGACTAAAAATTTATTCGGTGTATTCTGGTCACGGTTATTATCTTCTGACATGTGTACTCCTTACAAAAAACACCTAACTAAAGTTTGCGAAATATTGTGGATGCTAGCCATCCAGCACTCACCGCCATTAATACAGCAATAATGCCATATATTGCCGGATATTCATGCGCAAGCTGGAATACCACTGCATCAAGCCCACGCTTTGCTACTATTAATGGTGTGGATTGCATGCCCACAATCTGGCCATTATAAATCAGATAGGTTTCGGCAGTATAGCCACCACGCGGCGTGACATCAGGAAATGGCAGTGTGGTTTTAAACAATGTATCGCCCATAAAAGTGACAGTTTCTTGATTATCAGCATAGAGCTTGGATTTATATCGCTCTGATATAAATTCTCTACGAAATTCCTGACGCTGTTCAAATGTTAATTCATCGCTTTGCATGTGGGAGAGTGGAAGATAAGGCAAATTTTCCACTCCAATTTGAAGCGTGTCTAATACATCTGTGTTTAAGAGCGATTCTAGTGGGCGGGTTGAAGCTACCGCGTAATAATCGGGTAGATTAGTAAACTCCATCGAATGGCGATTGACCCAAATGCCACCAACGCGCTCTTTTTTGCGCATGGTAAAATTTTGTGCTGGGCCGCGCACTACCACAACTATATCGCCAGCGGCCTGACGCGCTCCAAACAAAATAAGCTTTGCGCCTGTAAAACTAGAATCGATTGCAATGTGATATTGCGATAAATCCGCTACAAGTGGCTTGGCAACCGCCTGAGCAGGAATTAATGCCACCGCCATATATAGCCAAAACCACAGGCGCATTACATGGCTCCGTGCTTGGTGATGGTGAAAATATCGTCGGGGGTTATAATCAGGCCATAAGCAAGGCGTATCGAAACGGCCAGCACTGTCGCCGCCAATAACCCGCGCAAATGTATGGCAGAAACTTTGTTGCTCAGATGCGAGCCAATTTGTGCTCCAAACACAGAACCTAACACCAATAATAACGCCAATATAATATCTACACTATGTGTTGTGATAGCATGCATAAACGTTACATGGGCAGTGATGAATATAATTTGAAAAAGCGACGTTCCCACCACCATAGACGATGGCATGTGCAGAATATAAATCATGGCCGGTATCATAACAAAGCCGCCGCCAATGCCCATAAGTGATACCAGCGCGCCTGATGCCAAGCCAACAACTAAGGGTAATAAAACCGTAATGCGCATTTTTGATTTAGGAAATTCCATTTGCAAAGGCCAGCGATAAATCCAACTATCGCCTGTGCGCTCTTTGCGTGGGCTGGATTTTGAGCGTTTCAAAATTGTTGACCAGCTTTCATACGCCATAATGCTGCCAATGGCAGTTAAAAACACCACATAGCTTATGGAAATGAATAAATCAATTTGCCCAAGTGATTGCAGCTTTTCAAATATTGCAACTCCAACGCTAGAGCCAATTATGCCGCCAAATAACAACACGCTGCCCATGCGAAAATCGACATTTTGTTTGCGCCAATGCGCTAAAAACCCAGAGAGTGAGGATGCAATAATCTGATTAGAGCAACTGGCAACCGCCACTGCTGGCGGTACGCCAAGAAAAATCAGAAACGGTGTTAATATGAACCCACCGCCAATGCCAAACATGCCAGAGAGTAATCCAGCGACCCCACCTAATGCCAATAAGGCAAGCATATGAATCGATAGCTCGGCAATGGGGAGGTATATTTGCATGAAAAGCAGGCGATCCTACATATAATAAGCGCGGAAGTATTGATCCATTTGTTTTTTCGCCTCGGCGTCAAACAATGTCATTAGCTTATTAAGCACAGATGCGTAAGTTTGTTGCTTTTCTTCTTCCGATGCTTCTTCTGGTAAAGTCTGAGAACTGCGAACACTTATTGTGATTTCTCCGGGTGGTAACATGCTGGCGCTACCATCTACTGCAATCATAACATTTAAATACGCATCCCAACGCTGTTCTTGCTGGCGCTTGAACCACCCACCAAAGCCATCATCAATGGCTAAGCGGTTGATGGCGAAATTGGCATCTTTAATAATGATAGAGAATGAGCCGGAGCGGCCTACTGCTGCAATGCGATTCGCCGCCCATTCTTTAAGCGCTGCTTCGGGAGATTGACCATATTGAGATAAATCCTGTGTTGCGGCGGTAGTGGGAGAATCATTTACCACCAGTACCTCTGCAAGATCCACCCGAATTTTTGCATTCCCATCGCCGTAATCTATAGCCGCGTTGTTTATCGGCATAGGAGTCGAAACACAGGCACTCAAACCTATGCAACACACAGTGAATAAAGCAAGGTTTTTAATGTTTTTAATAATCTGCATGGGCAGCTCCTGCTGTATAGAATAAAAGATTTTTCCCATCATAGCCAAACGCGCTCATGATGCAACGGGCTAAACATTCAATAATGGCTTTTGCGGCTTAGCATCGGGCGGGCGGATATAAAAAGCCTCTGCCGGACGGGTTGCCGCAACTTCTGGCATATTATTATCAGCAAGCAAAGCCTCTGCATATAGTGCAACAAACTTAGCTTTGGGTGCGTCATGTTGTTGGTAGCCTGAAATCTCTAATTCGGCTTCAGCAATGTTACCTAACGCAACCGTATCCGAATCCGAATATTGTGCATAAAATGCAGGAGCTTCTAGCATATCTATTGCCTGTGCCGCGCACAATGCTTGCATAGCGTTAGCAGTGCGTGTAAAAGCCTGCACATAGGCCTGTTTGCGAAATGCATTTATATATACTACTGCCTTTGCAGATTCGCTGCTGTTATGCAGCGCTTGCCACGCAAATGCCTCTAAAGAAGATATGCCCAGCAAGGGTTTGTCGCACGCCAAAGCAAAGCCACGTGCCGCAGCTAAAGCAATACGTATGCCCGTAAATCCCCCGGGGCCAGTAGACACCGCCATAGCGTCTAGTGCTGCATACCCGCCATTAGCTTCTATCAATGTATTTGTTGCATTAACAAGCAGTCGCGATTGGTGCATAGATTGCATATCTTGGTGAGTAGCAATGACTTCGCCGCTTTGTGTAATGGCGATGGAAGCAGGGCCAGTGGATGTGTCTAAAGCTAGGATTCTCACAGGTTTTCCAGTGGTTTTATTTGACGGAATGTACAATACACATTAGATTGCGCAGGATACAATTATTTTTAACAAAAAAAGGCTGCAAGTTATGAATGCTCTTGCTCAACGCACATGTGAAAAAAGCACGAAAGAAACCTTGCCACTTACCGCCGCAGAAGCAAATGCAGAGCTAAAGCAATTACCTGAATGGCAGCTTGCTGCAAATGCAAAAAGCATATCTCGGCATTATAAGTTCAAAAATTTCAAGCAAGCTATAGCGTTTGTTAATGTAGTTGGTGAAATGGCAGAGAAAGAATTTCACCATCCCGATATAAAACTTGGTTGGGGCTATGCTGATATTACCTACATGACCCACAGCATAGACGGGCTGCATATCAATGATTTTATTATGGCCGCACGTACAGATGCACTTGTATAACGCAACATTCCGTTTTACACTGTGATTGAGAAAAGGATGAACGCCCCATTGTCTGCATCAAAAAAGAAATTATATATTAAGACCTATGGTTGCCAGATGAACGTCTATGATTCGACGCGTATGGCCGACGTTCTTGCCCCCATTGGCTATGAACCTACTTCTGAACCTAATGGCGCAGATATGGTGATTCTTAACACCTGCCATATACGCGAAAAAGCAGAAGAAAAAGTCTATTCCGATCTTGGACGTATTCGCCCGCACAAAGAAAAAAAAGCAAGCGAGGGTAGCAAAATGCTGATTGCTGTTGGTGGCTGTGTGGGGCAGGCTGAAGGCGCAGAAATTATTAAGCGCGCCCCATATGTAGATATTGTTTTAGGTTCCCAAAGCTATCACCGCTTACCCGATATGGTTGCTAGCGCGTTGCGCGATGGTGGCGGCGTTGTCGATTTAGAATTCCCTGAAGAACCAAAGTTTGACACCCTGCCTGAAGCAACTGCACCGACAGGGAAAAGCGCCTTTTTGGCTGTGCAGGAAGGTTGCGACAAGTTTTGCACCTTTTGCGTTGTACCATATACCCGTGGCGCCGAGTATTCGCGTAGCGTGGATGAAATTATCAGCGAAGCTAAAATTCTTGTGCGCGGTGGGGCGGTGGAGCTTACTTTGCTTGGCCAGAATGTTAATGCCTATCACGGCTTGGGGGCGGATGCAAAAGATTGGTCACTAGCACAGCTTATCAAGGCATTGGCGAAAATTGATGGATTGGAGCGCATACGCTATACCACCTCACACCCCCGTGATATGCGGGACGATTTGATAGCTGTGCATGGTGATGAGCCAAAGCTGATGCCATATTTGCACTTGCCAATTCAAAGCGGCTCTAACCACATGCTCAAGCAAATGAATCGCAAGCATACTGCCGAAGATTATTTGGAAATTATCGATAAGCTGCGCGCAGCACGCCCAGATATTGCGCTATCTTCGGATTTTATTGTTGGATTTCCCGGTGAAAGCGATGAAGATTTTAAAGCCACAATGGCGTTGGTAGAATCGGTGGGCTACGCACAGGCATATTCCTTCAAATACAGTCAGCGCCCCGGTACGCCCGCAGCAGACCATGCGGCACAAATTGACGAAGACGTAAAATCCAAGCGGTTGCAATTATTACAAGGTCTGCTCAACCGTCAACAGGCTGCATTTAATCGCGCAACAGTGGGTAAAACATTCCCCGTATTATTTGAGCGCGAAGGCAAATATGCTGGCCATCTCATTGGTAAAAGCCCGTATTTACAATCGGTACATGTGCGCAATGCCAAAAACCTCATGGGGCAATTAGTGGAAGTGAATATTACGGAAGCACTCGATAACAGCTTGGCGGGTGAAGTCGTGTTGGATAATACAAATATATTGAAACGTGCGTAGCTTACTTTAGTCACTTTAATGAAGGAGTCATTCGTGGCGACAGAAACCAAAGAAAAGAAAAAAAACGCAGCGAAACAAAAACCTCCGGGAGAAGATACCATCAGTCTGAGTTTTGATAATAATAGTTTGTTATCAGGGCTTTACGGAGAGCAAGATGAGAATCTCACAAAATTAGAACGTAAATTTGGCATTACCGCCGTATCTCGCGGAAATGTACTGGTGTTGGCCGGAGATAAGCCTTCACTCGAAAGCGCCCGTGCAGTAATAGAAAATCTTTATTCCCGCCTAAAAAAAGGGGATGAGATTACTTCATCCCATGTTGATGCGGCATTGCGCATGATTGGTGATGTTACAGCGGATTCTACCGATGAAATCCGCAAGCAAAAGATGGAAAATGTTTCGGGTAATGTTTTCATCAAAACCCAGAAAAAAACCATTACCCCATATTCTCACGCGCAGGCCGAATATTTTAAGAATCTGTATGATAATGACCTGGTGTTTGCATTAGGCCCCGCAGGTACGGGTAAAACCTATATTGCGGTGGCAATGGCTGTATATGCATTTATAAATAAGCATGTAGACCGCATTATTTTATCGCGCCCAGCTGTAGAAGCCGGTGAGAAGCTAGGCTTTTTGCCCGGCGATCTAAAAGATAAAATCGATCCGTATTTGCGCCCGCTTTATGATGCGCTGTATGATATGCTGCCCGCCGAGAAAGTAGTGCAATACATTGAAACCGGCGAAATTGAAGTGGCACCCTTAGCATTTATGCGTGGCCGCACATTGGGGAATGCCTATGTGATTTTGGACGAAGCGCAAAATACCACCCCAACACAAATGAAAATGTTTTTGACACGTATGGGCGAAAACTCGCGTATGGTAGTAACCGGAGACTTATCTCAGTGCGATTTACCACGCGATGTAGCCTCTGGTTTGCGCGACGCAGTGAAAAAACTCGAAGGACTCGAAGGCATAGGTTGTACCCGCTTTAGCGAAAACGATGTGGTACGCCACGCTTTGGCAGCGCGCATTGTGAAAGCTTATGAAGAGTGGGATCGCCGCAAAGAAAAGAAAAACGATGAAGTATAGCATGAGCCGTGTATCTTAGTTTGTTGATAGAAGACGATAAATGGCATGTGGGTGTCGATGCAGATTTGCAGGCACTTATCGCACGTATATGCGATCTGACAATAAGCCGCGCACCGGTTCTGGCGGATCTGCTGGCCGGTGAGCGCGAACAGCTAGGGCAAAGCGTGGTGCTAACCAATGATGCAGCTGTACGCGAAATGAATAAACAATTTCGCACGAAAGATAGCCCCACAAATGTGCTTTCTTTTCCTGCCTATGATTCAATTGCTGCTTTAAGCGCTGCGCTGGCTACGCCGCAAGACGAAATGCTGTTGGAGGATGCCGGTTATATAGGCGACATGATACTCGCCCGCGAAACGATATTACGCGAAGCACGCGAACAGAATAAATCGCCTAAAGACCATTTGAGTCATTTAATTGTGCATGGAACATTGCATTTATTGGGTTATGATCATATGGATGACGATGAAGCTGAGGTAATGGAAGCACTGGAAATTGAAATTCTACGTGAGCTTTCGATTGCCAACCCCTATGAATAGCATATATAATCAACAAACTAGCAACTAAGACAGTAGAGCCATGGAGCCCCAGAGTAAAAAAGACGTATCCTCCTCAGCAGAAGCTGAAGACCCTGGGTCGCGTCGCCCTCTATCCCCCCCCCAAAAATCTATATCCGAAGATACCAGCGCATCATCGATCAATTTTTTTCAATTGATTGGCGGATTGTTTCGTAGCGGTAATGGTAGCACCGGTAGCAATGGCAACGGAAACGGCAAGCAAGAAACCTCGCTTAAAGATGCTGTTGAGGCACTTATAGACGAGCATGCTGCCGAAGGCGGTGAGCTGTATATTCTGCCTGAAGAACAGGATATGTTACGCAATATACTACGCTTTGGAGAAATGAGTGTTAGCGACATTATGATTCCCCGAACCGATATTGTCGCAGTAGAGCACGATGTAGCATTGGATGATCTGAAAAGCATTTTCGTTAGCGAACAGCATTCCCGCATTCCTGTATATAAAGAAAATCTCGATCACATCAGCGGATTTTTACATATTAAAGATATTGCAGTAAATATTTTTGCAAGCAAACCATTCAACATGGCGGATATGATGCGGCAAATACTTTTTGTGCCGCCTTCCATGAAGGTAATGGATTTACTGGTGAAAATGCGGCTATCAAGTGTGCATATCGCAATTGTTGTCGATGAATACGGTGGCACCGATGGCTTGGTGACCATGGAAGATATTGTAGAAGAAATTGTTGGCGAAATTCAGGACGAACACGACGACGAAGAAGAAAATCCCGTATATGTATGGTTGGATGAGCGTACTATAGAAGCCGATGCACGCATGGAGATAGAAGAGCTGGATAAATGCTTCGGTGAGCAAATGGTGTTGAACGAAGATGAAGAAGACTTTGACACCATTGGCGGATTAGTATTTTCGCATTTAGGACATGTTCCTGAAGTTGGAGAGAAATTCGACTATCCCACCGGACTCAGAATCACAATTCTGGATGCAGACCCTCGTACTGTTAAACGTGTGCGCATGGAACGCATAAACGAATCAGCCATGCAAGAGTTTGCAGCAGCGAACGCTAAGTAGAAAGCGGAGAATATATGTTTCTGGTTTCTGGCGTAGCGAACCGTTTGCGTGCATTGCAGGGTTGGAAACGTAACGGCACAGCCTTTGCTTTGGGTGTTTGCCTCACGCTTGCATTTCCTCCGTTTTGGATTCTAATTCTAGCAATATTTGCCTTCAGCGGCCTGTTATGGCTGCTTGAAGGTGCGACTTCTACTCGTAGTGCATTCAAAACAGGGTGGTGGTTTGGCTTTGGCCATCATATCACCGGACTGTATTGGATTTGTATCGCCCTTGGTGTTGATGGCGGTGCCTTTTTATGGTTTTTGCCATTCGCGCTATGCGTTCTGCCGGCTTACCTCTCATTATTTATAGGCTTGGCAACAGCACTCAGCCACCGTTTCCGCCGCAAACCTATCGAGCAGGTTTTTGTATTTGCATTATTCTGGCTTGTTGCCGAATACGTCCGCGCCCATTTGTTTTATGGTTTTCCGTGGAATCTCACGGGCTATATATGGACAATGAGCGACCAAACACTTCAGCCAGCATCATTAATAGGTATCTATGGGCTTAGCTTATGGGCGGTTATTTTTGGCGCGGCATTCAGTTTATTGGCTCAGCCAAATTCTCGTGGACAGAAACAAGCTACGCGTGGGTTTATCTATATTATGCTGGTCACCTTTATCATGGTTGGCTGGGGGCAATTGCGCCTGAGCAATAGTGAGCATCATGAGACACCTGCAAGCGGTGTGCGTGTGCGATTGGTGCAGGCAAGTGTAGCACAAACACTGAAATGGGATCCTGAATTCCAAATGCTTGCTTTGCAGCGACATATTAACCTTAGTAAACGCATTCCGCATGATGGCGTCTTGCCCGACTATATTATCTGGCCAGAAACTGCCATGCCATTTCGCATTGAAGAAGGCACACAATGGACACAGACTCTGGCAGAGATTGCACCAAAAACCGGTGCATTAATTACCGGAGCGGTACGGACAGAGGGCAATAGTGATGATTGGCAGGTGTGGAATAGCTTGAGAGCTATCGATGCTAGTGGGCATGTGGCACTAACATATGACAAAACTGTTTTGGTGCCTTTTGGTGAATTCATACCACTGCGCTCTGTGTTATCGTTTTTGCCTGTGGCGAAAATCACGCAAGGTGCAAAAGATTTCTCGGTGGGAGGAGGGGCGCAGTTACTGTCTTTACCCGGCGATGCCCCTGCCATGCAGCCGCTTATTTGTTATGAGACAATATTCTCTGGTTATCGCCCCGATGACGACAGCACAGCCACCGGATGGTTGTTGAACATCACCAATGATGCATGGTTTGGCACAAGTACTGGCCCTTATCAGCATCTTCAAATGTCCCGCACTCGCGCCGTAGAAAGGGGAGCACCTATGGTTCGGGTAGCAAACACGGGTGTAAGTGCTGTTTTTGACGCTTATGGCAGAACTATCGGCAAAATCGCGCTTAACGAACAAGGGGTGCTGGATGCAGACTTGCCCGGTCATCTAGCTGTGCCAACATGGTACAGTCGCTATGGAGAATTTACATTAATAATTATTTGTTATATCTTGTTTATATTCGCATTTAATAGGCGCAGTAAAATTACTTGAAAAACAACCCCTAGGTTGTATATTGCAAGAAATATTTTGTTCACTTACGTTATTTATAAAAGGTGTTGTCATGGCTGCCACTAATCCGGTTGATGTGCATGTAGGAAAAAGATTGCGCTTTGGTCGCACCATGCAAGGCTTGAGTCAGGAAAGCATAGGTGAATCAATTGGTGTAACTTTCCAGCAAATTCAGAAATATGAGCGTGGCATCAACTGCATACGCTCAAGTAAACTATTTGAATTAGCAAACGTGCTAAAAGTTCCTATAACCTTCTTTTTTGAAGGAATCGAACATAGCGGAGAAAAATATAGTATTCCGGGTGCAGCAGATTCGGCTACGGGATTTGATATGGAGCTAACATCCTCTCGCGAGAGCGTAGAGCTGATGCGCGCTTTTCATAAAATATCCGATCCGCAATTGCGCAGTAAAATTCTGGATCTTGTCAGAGCTATGTCTGACAATAAAGTAATGTATTGAAATTCACGTTTATTCTTGTTTGTCTGTAGGGGTTGTATACACCATAGGCTTCGGTTTAAACATACCATGCTCTATACGGAATCCCGGCTGAACGCCCCATTGCTGCGCCAAGCCACCTTGAATGTAAAGTAGCGCTTTAAGCGGAAATTCCACTTTTATATCCTCTGCTAAATAAGCCAGCACAACTTCCGGAACGATTTGCGCTACAACGCCGTCCTCGCGAATAAATAATATATCGAGTGGTTTGCTAATATTCTCTGCAATCACAGGGCGCTTATATGCATCACTAAAATAAGTGAGTAGGCCGTGTTTATTATCCAACAAATATGTATGGAATAAGCCACGGCTTACCGGTATTTGCTCGCCACGCACTTGCACTTGTAGCTTAATTTCCGGCATAACGGGCTGTTCAGTGAGCATGGCTTTTACATCACTTAGCGCGCTTTCGGCTACAGCAGTTTCTGCTGGCTCATCCTTAACCTCGCTATCTTGCGATGTATCTGGAGCATCTTGCTTGATAGAGCCCTCCGTGTCTAGATTTCCTTGCAGTTCGGGGGCAAGCGTTACCGCTTTAGGTACGGTAGAGCCGGGTACAATTCCAATGATAGTTTGGGAATAAACAATGGAATCATTGGGGATAATTTGCGCATAAGCGGGGATATTAGCCGCAGATAATGCAAGCGCCATGCTTAAAATAATATGATATTTCATTGCTGATTACCTTCTTCAATAGATAGAGCAGGGGTTTTGTCTATTACTATACGATCGCCTACTTGTATATCCTGCGCTTTTGCCTGCCCAGCATTGATTTCTATTACCCCCGATACGATACCCGGCGAGGGAATAATCGTTAAATCATGAGGTTTTGCGTTATGATGAATATGAGTGATGTAATAATTTTCGTCCAAAAACAACATATCTAGCGGAATATAGGTGTTTTTCATCCACATATGAATTTCCTGCGGTGGCGAATAATCAAATAACATGCCATGATTTAAGGGCATAGTTTTACGGTGCATTAAGCCTTTGATTTTTTCATCCAATGTGGATGCGATCTCAATAGCTAAGCTGCTAACCAGCTGATTATCCCTTTTAATATTGAGTGTGGTCAAAGTTTCGGTGTGTTCAGGATATACGCTTGGTTCTGTGCTAAAGGCACTTATAGGCATAAATGTAAGCAGTGCTAACAAAATTGCAAAAAGCCTTTTAACATTAAAATTTGCACGAAGCATAAAAAATCATCCCCAATTTTAGCTAAATTTAGTGTATACTATAGAATAAGTTGAATACTTCAAGGAGAGGTTATATGTCACGTTTTTACGGTGGTATGGGAGGATCGGGAGCCGGTTCTCGTTTTGGTGGGAATTCCGATAGTAGAAAATCTGGCTCTAGTGCAAGTACGAGCTTAGAAAAAGCAATGGCAGCTAAAAAAAACCAAGGTGCCAAAAAAATGTCAGAAATGACACCGGATGAACGGTATCAAAAACTCATGTCGGATAAAATGGCGGCGCATAAAGACCGCATGATGACGCAAAAGAAATTCAGTCATAACTTGCCCGGCACAACTCCTACAGATCATGAGCCTTCCAAAGGTGCGCAATTGGCTATGGAGCTAATTGCGGCAAAAATGGCACAACGCGAAAACAAAATGATTGAGGGTAAAAAAGTTCCTGAAATCAAGCCAACTCAAATTGGTGGTGTATATGGCGGCCATATTGATAAAAAAGGTAATGTTTGGAATACGCAAAATAAAAAAGTTCTCACCATTTGCAAAAAATCCGGCGCTATAAAAACTACGGGATTGTTGGGCAGAAAAATCGGTAAATACGACCCCAAATCTCACGCATGTATGTATAAAATCCAAAAGCAATTAGAAGCATATGCCATTAAAAATGGTGCGGGTGCTACAAATATTTGGGGACAAAAAGCCGGTGCAAAACCTGCTGCTAATCCAGGAAGCATTTATGGCACAAGTGCCTGGACCACTGACGATAGCTCAGGCGGCAATAATGGTGACTTCAAGGGCTGGTGGTAACATTTTAAAGCAATAAAAAAATGCGGGCTTTTTGCTGCGTAGACACGCCATCAAATGGCAGATAATGCTTGTTTGATATCGTTTAAAATATCATCTGTAGCCTCTAAGCCAGCTGATAAGCGAATCATACCATCGGTGATGCCAAAGCTAGCACGTTCCTCGGAGCTGATGCTGGCATGCGTAGTTGTAGCGGGATGCGCAACTAAGCTGCGTGCATCGCCAAGATTGTTGGATATGGTTAGCAGCTCCAATGCATTCAAAAACTTAAATGCCGCTTCTTTACCTCCTACCATTTCGAAGGCTACCAATGCTCCCGCACGTTTCATTTGGCGCCGTGCAATGCCATGTTGCGGATGATTGGCCAAGCCCGGATAAATTACGCGGCTGATTTTATCATCGCACCCACATAAAAAATCCGCCACGGCTTCTGCATTATCCACATGCCTTTCCATGCGCATGGGGAATGTTTCCAGAGATTTATGTACCAGCCACGCATTAAATGGGCTCATTGCAGGGCCTGTGTGACGGTGGAATGGCAGAAGCGTTTCTTCCATAAATTCGCGATAACCCAGCACTGCACCGCCCAAACAACGGCCTTGCCCATCCATGTGCTTGGTGGTGGAATATACCACCAGATCAGCGCCAAGCTCTAAAGGCTTTTGTAATAGCGGGCTAGCAAACACATTATCGACAATAAGCCGTGCTCCGGCAATATGGCAAAGCTTGGCAATCTCTGTAATATCGATGATTTCCAAAGTTGGATTTGAGGGAGTTTCAATAAACACACATGCGGTGGGCTGGCTGAGCGCATTTTGCCATGCGGTAATATCTGTGCCATCCACCAGCACTACATTCACGCCAAAGCGAGGTAAAACCTGCGATAGAATATAATGACACGAGCTAAACAGCGCGCGGCTTGCTACCACACGATCTCCGGCTTTAACCTGACACATAATGGCTGCAAACACCGCTGCCATGCCACTGGCCATAACATTGCATGATTCCGCGCCTTCCATGTCGGCAAGACGTTGCTCTAACATTGCAAGGTTAGGGTTAGAGTAACGCGAGTAAACAAAGCCTGGTGCATCCCCGTTGAACCGGCTCTCGGCAATCTCGGCAGAATCATAACAAAAGCCGGAATTCATAAATATTGCTTCGCTTGTCTCGCCATATTGCGAGCGCATTACGCCGTTATGAATAAGCTTGGTTTGTTCATCCCAGTTAATGGTAGGTGTTTCTGGTTTGCGGGGCATATTATCTGTCTTGCATAAAGGGTGATAAAAAGTCTTTTCTGTTACGCAAAAATCCGTACAATGCGCGGATTAATTGGTACGGCCTCCTTGGCAGGCTGTCAAGCGGCAGTGTCTATTTTATATAGCCGTCGCAATTCAAATAGGACGCATATGTTTGGAAACAATCCTATCCGACCACCGCTAAAAGGGGCGGGTGATATTCTTGAGGTGCAACATATTTTCCCTACGATTCAGGGAGAGGGGACGTTTGCTGGCGTGCCTGCAATTTTTGTGCGCCTGGGTGGATGTAATCTTACATGCAGCTTTTGTGATACCGAATTTGAAGCGTTCAAGGCTACTAAAGTTACTAAAATTCTTGAGCGTATTGCTATACTTGCAAAAGATAATATCTATGCAGATCGTACAACGCTTGTGGTGATTACCGGTGGGGAGCCGCTGCGCCAACCTATCGCGCCTTTATGTGAAGCACTGCTTGCGGAGGGGTTTACTGTGCAGGTAGAGACCAATGGCACATTATACCGTCCATTACCAAATGCTGTGCATATTATTTGTTCGCCTAAAAACCCTGCTGGTAAAGGATATGCCCCCATTCGTGATGATTTATTGCAACGGGCTAATGGGTTAAAATTTATTATATCGGCTCATAACCCTGACTATTCTAATGTTGCTGACGCTGCATTAAACCCCTATAACACACCGGTTTATGTGCAGCCTATGGATGAATACGATGCGCATAAAAATAAAGAAAATTTGCAATTGGCAACAAAACTTGCTGCTACACATGGCTATAAACTCTCATTGCAAACCCACAAAATAATAAAGGTAGAATAGACATGACAACACAACCGCGCAAAGCTGTCTTGCTGTTAAGCGGCGGATTGGATTCCACCACAGTTCTCGCCATCGCTCAGGCGCAGGGCTATGATGTACATGCATTGAGCTTTCAGTATGGCCAACGCCACAGCATAGAGCTGGATGTTGCAAAAGCGGTCGGAGAACAATTTAATGTTACCGAACATAAAGTGGCGCAAATTGATCTGCGGTTATTTGGTGGCTCTGCATTGACGGATGATATCGATGTGCCAAAAGATCGCAACATGGATGAAATTACCGGCGGCGTACCCATTACTTATGTGCCAGCCCGAAATACGATTTTTCTTTCTTTCGCGCTTGCTTGGGCAGAAGTCTTAAAGGCATATGACATATTTATTGGCGTAAATGTTTTAGATTATAGCGGTTATCCTGATTGCCGACCTGAATTTATCGAAGAGTTTGAAAAGCTCGCCAATCTAGCTACAGCCTATGGCGTGGAAGGAGGGGAGCGCATTAAAATTCACAGCCCGTTAATTAATATGTCTAAAGCGGATATTGTAAAAAAAGGCTTGGAGTTGGGTGTGGATTATAGCAAAACATTAAGTTGCTACGACCCTGGCCCTAATGCCGAAGCCTGCGGTGAGTGTGATGCATGCGCTTTACGCCAAAAAGGCTTTCGCGAACACGGAATGCAGGATCCTGCCACTTACATTAAGCGCGCTTCATAAGGTTGTGCAGAGCATTAAAGGATAATGATTATGAATGACGATATTTACCAGAATCTTACCCAGCTTGGGGGAAGCACACAACAGCCAAACTCGCCGGAAGAAGCGACATTAGAAAAAGTACCAAATCCAAATAAAGGATTGGACTATCTGGTACGCTTCACCTGTCCCGAATTTACTTCGATGTGCCCTATCACCGGCCAACCGGATTTTGCGCATTTGATGCTTGATTACGTGCCACAGGATTGGCTGGTGGAAAGCAAGTCACTAAAATTATTTCTGCATTCGTTCCGCAATCACGGTGCATTTCATGAAGCTTGTACGGTAGATATTGTTACCCGTTTGGTCAAAGAAATTTCACCAAAATGGATGCGCATAGGCGGATATTGGTATCCGCGTGGGGGTATTCCAATTGATGTGTTTTATCAAACGGGCGAGGCGCCAAAAGGCTTGTGGTTGCCCGATCAGGGAGTGCCTACCTACCGTGGGCGTGGCTGATCATTGTACTTTTTGCGATAACATCGCTAAATCTAAAAACGTAAATCGATTGCGTATCAAATGTGCATTATGTGCAGCCTCGCGAAATTGCTCTGGCGTCCAGCGGATTGCTTGCGCATGAGTAGGTGCCCCAGCATATTCCAAACTGCGCGCCAATATGTCAACGGGCAGAATAATTTCGGTTATTTTTTGCCGAATATCCTGCCAATTCGCGGCTAAGTGGCGATTGTAATGCTCGACATCACCTATTGCCGCACATTTTGCCTGCCATTCCAGCCATACCGATTGTCCGGTTTCTTCACCAAAGCGCTGCAAAACCTCGCCGCGCTCTGGCAATGTTGTCTGCCACAAAGGTGGGGCTTCCATTGTTAATAAACTTTGCTGCAAACTGGCCATAAAAATAGTGGTTATGGCAATTTGTTCACCATGAAAACTGTATTGTCCCAGCTGTGGAAAGCGCATGTCTATGTAATGTGCCAATAAATGCTCGCCCTGACTTGCCGGATAGCTGCCGCCGCACAGGCTCATTCCCAAACCCGAAAGCAAAAGCGTGGTGATGAGTGCCTTATCGTCACCATCAATCATGGATTGTTCGTAGGGCTGAAGCAGCTTAAACGGCAAAGCATCATAAAAAGTATTCAATAGATAATGCGAAAGCAGCCAGTCGGCTTGTGCGGTTGACCGACATAATGAATCACCAATACCTGCATGTTTAAGTCGATCAGGCGCATTAGAAATAACACTTACATCAAACAATGCAGCACAGGGCAGGGAGGCAGGAAGTGACTTTTTATGTCCATGTTCACTAATTGCAGAATTCACCGACAGATAGCCATTCATCGAAGGAGCTGTGGCGCAAATGGCATAGGGCTTACGCAATTCATGGGCGCTGTATTTTACCAAATCATTGATAGTGCCACTGCCAATGGCAATCATTGCGTCACATGGTGCGGCTTGCTGGCAAATGTGTTGCACCGTATTCATATCGGCATGCGGCGCAATACCCAGATCGATTGGCACCAAAGAATATCCTTGGGCAGTGAGCGCCTGTGAAATATCCTTCCCCAATGCTAACCATGTATTGCTGTCATATATAATGGCTGTATTTTTCTTCCAGCCTAACGTGGCAAAAGCCTCTGCCCAATGGATTTTATTGGCAATAGATATCCGTAATCCCTCAAGAATTTTGTCACAACGCATGATTTCAGCAGAATCAAGCGTAGAAGGATAGAGTGTTCTGGCAGAGATAAAAGCCATAAAACCTTACGATTCCCCTTGTCATTTGTGCTAATTATTGGGATAAATAACCACGTTTACTACTATATATGGGATATTATATGCTGTTTTCACAGTTTACCAATCAAATAAAAACTAAACTTTCGCCTCTGGCCGCTATTGTATTATGTGTGACCTGTGCTATGCCTGCATTTACCGCCAGCGCTGCCGATCAGCCTTTTAACCAGTGGGTAGATAACTATAAACGTGAAGCGCGGGCACTGGGCATTGCAAAACCATTGCTTGATGATGCGTTTGCTCACATGGAGCCTAATGATCGCGTTGTGGAACTAGATCGCAAACAACCTGAAGGCACGATGACATTTGCGCGTTATAAAGAGCGGGTAATCAATGCACAGCGTATCAAAGAAGGGCGGCGCAAGCTGACACAGCATCGCGACCTATTAAATAAAGTAAGCAAGAAATATGGTGTGCAGCCCCGTTTTATTGTCGCCTTATGGGGTATTGAAACCAATTATGGCACTAATACTGGTGGCTTTGATGTTATCGAAGCCTTAGCAACCTTGGCTTATGATGGACGCCGTGGTGAATTTTTTCGTAAAGAGCTAACTAATGCCTTGCAAATCATCAATGACGGACATATTTCCTTAGACGATATGCGCGGCTCTTGGGCTGGGGCAATGGGGCAATGCCAGTTCATGCCATCAAGCTTTATTGCGTTTGCGCAAGATGGCAATGGCGATGGCAAAAAAGACATCTGGAATGATCTTGAAGACGTGTTTGCCTCTATCGCGAATTATCTTTCAAAATCCGGCTGGGACGATGAATATACATGGGGGCGTCGTGTGGCATTTCCCGCAGGGTTCAGCCGTCAGTATGGCGATATAAAATCTTCGCGCAGTCTTTTAGAATGGGCAAAAATGGGAATACGAACAGAGTTTGGTTCTGCTTTGCCACAGGTAGATATTCAGGCTTCTTTGGTATATCCGGATGATGCATCGAATGAGGCATATTTGGTGTACAACAACTATAAAACCGTCATGAAATGGAATCGCTCGCTGTATTTTGCAACAGCAGTAGGGCTATTATCTGATGAAATAGGCGGACTTTAAAAAAACACTCACATATAAATTGCAGGGGGCAAAATGCAATCACGCGTAGTCATGGCAGTATCGCTAGCGGTAATGGTTTCTACTATAATATCCGGTTGTGGCAGTAAAAAAGGTGTGCCAGAAGACAAACCCAGCCCGTATGTAGCTGGAAACTACCCCGGAAATTTAAAAATTGGTAATCCTTACGACATTGATGGGCGCACCTATATACCAGCCTATGACCCTGATTATGACGAAACCGGCGTAGCTTCATGGTATGGGCCAGGGTTTCATGGGCGTTCAACCGCGAATGGCGAACGCTTCGACCAACATGCGCTAACCGCAGCGCACCGTACCTTGCCTTTGCCAAGTGTGGTACGTGTTACCAACACAGAAAACGGCAAGATCGCGGTTTTAACCGTCAATGATCGCGGCCCGTTCAAAAAAGACCGCATCATAGATTTATCTAAAGCCTCCGCCGAAAAACTCGGAGTTATCGCCAGCGGTACTGCGCCGGTACGTGTAGAATATCTACCCGTAGAAAGCCGCCGTATGGTGATAGATTTAGTGCGCAACAATAAACTCAAAGCCTCCCAGGACACACTTGCCATGTTGGGTATAGATAATTTGGTGCAGGAAAATGCCATTGATTTGGTGGCAGATGTTCAACCTACCGCGCCACGCACTGCACCATCCAGTGGTTTTGGGTTGGTTTCAAGCGCTGCCGCAGCTACGCCTGCAGCAAGACGTGCTGCCGCATCCTCCATGGCAAGTGGTAGCTTGCAAGAAGCACCAGAAGAAATGCGATTAGCGCGTCTGGATAATGTTGCTGCAATGGATGCATCTGCACCCCAATATATGTTGGATGAAACAGAAAATGTTGTTGCAGTTGCCGCGCCAAACAATTTGCAACAGTTACCCGATTCTCAAATGCAAGATACCCCGCTTTATAAGCCGTTAGATGCACCAGAAATGCCAACTCCCCAAGCTCAGCAATATGATTCTGTTGCCAATACCAATGCGGTAACATCCCGCCCCAATACATCTCCATCTGGAATTTTTATACAAGCTGGTTCATTTAGTGAATCACGTAATGCTAACAATTTGTCGCAAAGAATTGCCTCAATTGGACAAACAAGCGTAAAGCCTGTTGAAATTAGTGGCCGAACATGGTATCGCGTACGGGTTGGTCCACTTACCAACATGAATACTGCGCATTCTGCGTTGCGCAACTTGCAAAACATGGGCATCTCTGATGCACATGTTGTTAAAGACTAATCAACAATTAACACCTAGTCTGGATAGAAAACTATGAATCATTCAACATTAAATATTATCAAAAAAGCTGCTTTTGTTATTGCTATTGGCGCTGCGGCATCCGCTTGTGCTGGCAAACAAACTCCACGCGCTGCACAAATAACTACCATTGATAAAAATATGAGCTGTGAAGAACTCGCGCTCGAAATCAATGATGCTGAATACATCCGTATGACTGCTCAGGAAAACAGCGGCATGTCGGCTCGTAATATCCTTTGGCCGTTCGGCTACCCTGCAACCTATATGAGCGCCAATGACGCATTGGCCAGTGCAGACCGCCGCTTGGCTTACCTGCAAAAAGTATATGGCATCAAAGAGTGCAAACGTCCTTTATACTAAAATACTTTAATTGGAGCGATCTGTGAAAAAACAGCGCTTACTTGCTATTTTTACGATTCTGGTTGCAGGTGCTGCGCATGGGACATCCTATGCCGCACCTGCAATGCAAACAAAAGCAGAGCAGGCAATTGTTGCGGATGTGGAAACAAATACGGTCTTGTTGAGCAAAAACGCTTACGAGCCTATGTATCCGGCATCAATGACAAAAATGATGACTGCACATGTTTTGTTTGATTACCTAAAAACAGGCAAACTCACAAAAGAAGATACATTCCCCGTCAGCGAAAAAGCGTGGCGCATGGGTGGCTCCAAAATGTTTGTAAAAGTAAATACCCGCGTCAACGTGGACGATTTACTTAAGGGTATCGTAGTGCAATCCGGTAATGACGCGTGTCTCGTGGTGTCTGAGGGTATATCGGGAAGCGAAGAGCAGTTTGCTACTGTAATGAATCGCTATGCCAAAGAATTGGGAATGAAGCAGACCAATTTTGAAAACTCTACAGGCTGGCCAGATGAAAATCATGTGACCTCGCCTTACGATTTGTATTTGTTGGCGAAAGATACCATCGTTAATTATCCTGAATTATATGCTTATTACGCTATCAAAGAATTCACTTATAGCGGGATTCGACAGCCAAACCGCAATTTATTGCTAGATCGCGGCATTGGTGTCGATGGTTTAAAAACCGGTCATACTGAGGCCTCGGGCTTTGGTATCACCATTTCGGGCGTAAACCCTGAAGATGGCCGCCGTATTATTGTGGTAGTCAATGGTCTCGATAGTGAAAAATCGCGGGCAGATGAGTCAGAACGTTTGTTGCTGTGGGCATATCGTAATTTTGAGAACGCTACTTTATGGTCGGCGAATGAAAAGATCGCGAAGGCTGATGTATGGTTTGGTGAAAGCTCTACAGTGCCTTTGATTGTATCTGAAGATGTGAGAATGACTGTCCCTAAAGGCGATAGTGATAATATTAAAATGACGGTAACCTATAATGGTCCTGTCACAGCGCCCGTAAAAAAAGGTCAGGAAATTGGCACATTAACGGTTAAAGTGGCTGACCGTGAGCCTGTAACAAGGGCGTTATTGGCGGGCGCCGATGTTGAAAAACTCTCCGGATTTAAGCGCTTGGCTCCAGCGATACGTTATTACATGTCTCCCAATTGATTGCTGTGCGATGTCCGGGCATTTCATCACCATAGAAGGCGGCGAAGGGTCGGGTAAAACTACACAAATCCGACTTTTGATGGATGCTTTTTCACATACCTCCATTGCAACGTTTTCTACCCGAGAGCCAGGCGGCACTGAAAGCGCAGAAATTTTGCGCAATTTGTTACTGCAAGGCGATGAAAACAAATGGGATGCTATCAGCGAAACATTACTTTTTTATGCTGCCCGCCGCGAGCACATGGTACATGTAGTCTGGCCTGCCATGAAGGAGGGGACAACGGTAATTTGTGATCGCTTTCACGATTCCACCCGTGCCTATCAAGGTTTTGCCAAATGTCTGGGGGATGACTTTGTCATGCAATTACACCGTTTAGTCATAGGCAATTTTTTACCCGATTTAACATTATGGTTGGATATTAATGCAGAAAAGGGGCTGGAGCGCGCTATATCCCGTCCTGATGAAAAAGAATTGCGTTTTGAAAGCATACAAGACGGATTTCATGATCGCGTGCGCTTGGGCTTTGAAACTTTGGCAGAAAATGAATCAAAACGCATTGTTCGGATTAACGCGAATCACAGCATTACTAAGGTGCATGAGGCAATTATCCATGCCTTAAACCATCATCTTGATTTACAGCTTATCCCTCAGCAAGAAGCTAAAATATAATGGTGGCCAAAAGCAAAAAGAAAGAGCGGCAAAGTGAACCGAACATCCGTCACCCGCGTGATACCACGTTTTTGCGGGGGCAAAAGGCGGCGGAGATGCAATTTTTGCAGGCGCTGTCCAGTGGGCGAATGCCCCATGCATGGCTGATCAATGGCCCTAAGGGCATAGGTAAAGCAACATTAGCCTATCGCATTGCCCGCTATTTACTTTCTGATAGTGCCGCACCAAGTTTGGATGTGGATATGAGTGCACCAGCAATTCGTCGCATTCAAAACCAGAGCCACGGCGATTTAAAGCTGCTTGAAAGTGTGGGCGGGGATGTGAGTGTTGAAGAGGGGCGGGAGATCGGCAAGTTCTTATCGCACACTCCCTCCGAAAGCCAATGGCGCGTGGTGATCATTGATAGTGTGGATGACATGAACCGCAATGCGGCAAATGCAATTTTAAAAACACTTGAAGAGCCGCCATCACGCGCAGTTATTCTACTTATTAGTCATAATCCAGGCGTATTGCTGCCCACCATACGTTCCCGTTGCCGCGCATTAAAGCTGCAACCTTTGTCGAAGGATGGTTTTGCGGATATTGTGCGTGAACATGCACCGCAGCTGGATGTAGATATGCAACATGCATATTTTGCGCTTTCCAGCGGCTCACCTGGCTTGGCACTATTCCTCATAGATCAAGAGGCGCTGGCACTCTACCACGCAGTGCTTGAGCTGTTTCCAATCAACAGCACGATACCTGATTGGAGTCGTGCGCATAAACTGGCAGACCAGATGAGCGGTGTTGCTAATACCGTGCGTTTTGAGGCCATGCAGCACGTTATGCAATATCTGTTTTGCCAAATCATCCGCACTTCCTTACAACAACGCAGTGCAGAAGATGAAGTGCTTGAAGGTGAAAACGCTGTGCTATTAACTATAGCAAATTTCAAATCGCTGAAAGCATGGCTTGACCTATGGCAGGAATCTGCCATATTTTTGCAAGATACGCGCAGGATCCACTTAGATCGCAAACAAGTCTTACTAAATATTATTGCTTCAATGCAGCCGCAAGGGAATTTAGTCAATTAAATAATTTTGTTTAAGAAAGCATATTAACCAAGTGTTAAATAATAGTTTCTACGTAACAACTCCCATCTATTATGTGAATGATAAGCCTCATATTGGCCATGCATACACCACCATTGCCTGCGATGCTATGGCACGCTTTATGCGATTAGAAGGCAGGGATACCTATTTTTTGACAGGAACAGACGAGCATGGGCAAAAGGTTGCAAAATCTGCCGAGGCTAAAAACATAGCGCCCCAACAATTCACGGACACCGTGTCGCAGGGGTTTCGCGATTTGGTGGCAAGCGGTGACAATTTGCTCAATGTGAGCAATAACGATTTTATTCGCACTACAGAAGATCGGCACAAAATAGCCTGCCAAGCGCTGTGGAAGCGCATAGAAGCCAATGGATATATCTATAAAGATAACTATGGCGGCTGGTACGCGGTTCGTGATGAAGCTTACTACACAGAGTCGGAGCTGGTTGAAAAAAATGGTAAGAAATATGCACCAACCGGAGCAGAAGTAGAATGGGTAGAAGAAGAAAGCTATTATTTCAAGCTTTCTGCGTTTCAAGATCGCTTATTAGAGCTATATGATCGAGAAGCGCCATTTGTTTTGCCACAAAGTCGCTTGAATGAAGTGCGTAGTTTTGTATCCGGCGGTTTGCGCGACCTGTCAATATCGCGCACCACATTTAATTGGGGAGTCGCCGTACCCAATGATGACGCCCATGTAATGTATGTATGGATTGATGCGCTAACAAATTATCTTACTTCCTTAGGCTATGGCACAGATGACACCCGAAATTTCCAGCAATTTTGGGAGAAGGGGGAGGTAAGCCATGTGGTGGGAAAAGATATTTTACGCTTTCATGCCGTGTATTGGCCCGCATTTTTAATGGCTGCCGATCTACCTTTGCCTCAGCGTGTTATCGCGCATGGCTGGTGGACTATAGAAGGCGAGAAAATGAGTAAATCGCTTGGTAACGTCTTATCGCCCGATGCGATGATTGCTCAGGCAGGTGGCATAGATCAATTGCGGTATTTTATGCTCAAAGCCATGCCATTTGGTAATGATGGCGACTTTTCATACGAGCGTATGGTAGATGTGATTAACGCAGATTTGGCGAATAATATTGGTAATTTAGCGCAGCGTACGCTCAGTATGATTCAGAAGAATTGCAACGCCACGGTACCGTATTACGATATGAAAAATATCGCTGAAGATGATCAGCATCTCTTAGTAGAAGCTACGCAACATGCGTTGCATGAATATCGCCGCCATATGCAGCAGTTTCACTACCATCTTGCATTGCAGGCGATTATTGACTTAGGTAACGCTGCCAATGGATATATTGACCAAATGCAGCCATGGACATTGAAAAAAACCGATCCTGAACGCATGTCACAGGTGCTATATGTGCTTGCCGAAACAGTGCGCGTAATAGTTATTATGCTACAGCCGTTTTGTGTCGATGCCGCATCCCGCTTACTGGATCAGTTAGGCATTGCGCAAAATGAACGCAGCTTTGCGCATTTGATACGAGAGTTTGCCTTAAAATCTGGCACAATACTTCCTAAGTCTGAAGGTGTATTTCCACGATTACAACCTATTGAAACCACCGAGGCAGCGCATGTTAGTTGATAGCCATTGTCATTTGAACTTTTCTGATTTTGTGGAAGATCTAGACGATGTTATAGCGCGTGCGCAGGGGCAGGGTGTGGGGGTTATGCAAACCATCTGCACAAAAATGCACGAATTTGATGGTATTTTGGCCATTGCTGAAAAATACCCGAATATCTACTGTTCTGTGGGGGTGCATCCACACGAAGCAGCACAAGAGCCCATGGTTACTGTTGAGCAACTACTGGAAAAATCCCGCCATCATAAGGTGATTGGCACCGGCGAAACCGGATTGGATTTTTTTTATGAACACAGTCCGCGCCGTGAGCAAGAAGAAAGCTTCCGCCGTCATATTACCGCATGTCGCGAAAGCAAATTACCGCTAATAGTCCATACCCGCGATGCAGACGATGATACCATACGCATAATGCAAGACGAGATGAAAATTGGCGAATATCCTGGTTTGATTCATTGTTTTAGCTCTGGGCAGCGTATGGCAGATGCTGCGTTAGAAATGGGTTTTTATATTTCTGTTTCGGGAATCGCAACCTTCAAAAAAGCGCAAGAATTGCGCGATGTTTTAAAAACAGTGCCGCTAGAGAAAATGCTCATCGAAACCGATGCACCGTTTCTGGCACCCATGCCTTACCGTGGCAAGCGCAACGAGCCCTCCTATGTAACTGAAACCAACAAAATATTGGCCGAGTTGAAAGAAGTGGATTACACAACATGCGCAAATATCACCACCGATAATTTCTTTTCATTGTTTTCTAAAGCGCAAAGACCGCAATAGGAGCATATATGCGGGTGACAATTTTAGGCTGTGGTGCATCGACAGGCGTTCCTGTTATTGGTTGCAATTGCCGCACTTGCATCTCTGAAAATCCCAAAAACACCCGAAGTCGCGTTTCTATATTAGTGCAATATGCCACGGGCGCCACTGTTTTAGTAGATACCTCTCCCGACCTGCGGAATCAGTTATTAGTAAACAATATCAAGCGAATTGATGCTATTATATACACCCATGCTCATGCTGACCATAGCCACGGCATTGATGATATTCGCCCATTTAACATGTTGCAAGATGCTGCAATTCCTGCTTATGGCACTGCGGATACATTAATGGACTTAAAGCAAAGATTTTCCTATGTTTGGCCAGAAAATACCAAGAAATACTGGCCTCGCGCAGCACTTAAAGCCCATGAAATTGAAGCAGGGCAGAGTATTCATCTACCCAGCGGAGAAGTAATTGAAACCTTCGAGCAAACGCATGGAAATGGCACCACATTAGGACTGAAATTTGGTGATATTGTATATTCTACCGATGTTAACGCATTTCCAAAAGCATCCGAGCCCATGTTGAAAAACCTGAAATGGTGGATAGTGGATTGCTTGCGTGATGGATTTGCAGGATCGCATGCAAGTCTGGATGTGGCACTAGAGTGGATTGAGAAATACACACCCAATAACGCCGTGTTAACCCATATGAATCATGAACTGGAATATGAAGCGCTTAATGCAAGGCTGCCAAAGAATGTTTTTGCGGCCTATGATAATATGCAGATAGTAGATCAAACGAATAATTAAATTAAATGCCGCAATTTGCACCTTGATTTTCCATAATCTGTATTATAGAACTAATGCGTGTTTTTGTTTTTCAGCTGAGTTTGGCTACATTCCTCTAAGCATACAATATTTTATTGAATAGATTCCGTTGCAATTTTTTGGCCATCGCCAAATTCGAGGAATTCGAAGTTTTGCAAGTTATCGTTACTACTCACGCCGCCATCGTGACTTTGTACATAAATGCTATTGCCATCACGCCGCACACGATAAACATTTTGGGCGTACATATAAAATGCAGTATCAGTGCCACTGCCCCCATCGGCAGAGTTTGATCCGGTGCCCAGAGTTACATAGTCATTTCCTGCACCGGCATAAACTAAATCATTACCACCTTTAACATCTATAATATTGCTCTGTCGATTGGCATAAAATACGTCATTTGCATCGGTGCTGGTGTATTCCTCCAGGTGCTTAGCAAGCAAATAATGTTTGGAATCTTTGTAGGGGATAATAATGGTTAATGAGCCTTTCCATGCAACAGCTAGCGCATCTTGATACATATCCACCCCTGGCCCGGGCGTTTGCACCACGGAACCGTTAAAGTATTCAACATCTGAAACAATGAGTTTGGCAACATTGCGCTTAGTAGGATTCGATATCATTGAGAATCCATCGGTTTTGTCGTCTTCTCGATGAATCATATCCAGATTACTACCATCTGAGCGGATTATCATATGGGTGTAGTACACAGCGAAAGCTGCAAGCGGATAACAAATAGTTAGAAATACAATCGGTATAAATAGAACTAAGCGCTTCATTTTTATTATTATCTCCTAATCCTGCAGCCTCACAATCCAAGCAGAAACCCAGCACGAAATTGGAATGACTGCTAGCAATAGACCCGAAAGCAGCAATGCTTCTGCCATATTATATAAAGGATTTTCGGGTGGTGACATAGCAACAATTGTAGCAAATATCAATACAGGAATATATAGCGGCAGCACCACCACGGCCAGCACCCCTGATTTATTTGAAGCATAGAGTGTTAAAGCCGCTCCCAGCGCGCCTAAGCAGCATAATATCGGAGTGCCAAGCAACAAGGAAACCATCAGCCGTGCCCCCTGCTCGTTGCTTACGCCAAGCATCATTGCCATGAGTGGTGCAAAAAATATTAATGGCAGTTGGCATGTAAGCCAGTTAGCAATGCATTTTGCAAGCACACACCACTCTAATGCTAAACTTGAGAGCCGCAATTGATCGAGTGAACCATCATTCACATCCCTGTAAAACATGGCGGGTAATGATAAGAGCGCCGAAAGCAGTGCAATCACCCAAATAAACGCAGGTGCTAAGGTGGCAATATTCGGGTTATTTGCGCCGAGCGCAAACGGAAACAATGTGAGTGCAATACAGAAGAACGCAATCACTGTACCCACCTCGCCACCTTTGCGAGCGTAGAGCTTAACTTCATAATTTACACAGTTGGTAAAGGATTTAATCAGCATATAAATCCTCGGAGAAAAAGCCGCAATATTCACTTACATCAAGTGTTATAGCGTTTTTAGGAATATTTTTTGAATGGCTGGCCAATATTATTATGCCGCCTTGTTTTGCCCGTGTAGCAATCAATCCATCTAGCATTTCCACACCATATGAATCTAAGTTTGCGGTTGGTTCATCCAGCAACCATATAAGACTGGGAATCGCTATTAATCGCGCCAGTGCTACTCTGCGTTGCCAGCCCGCCGAAAGCTGTCCTGCAGAAAGTTCTGCCATAGGCCATAAATCAAAAAACTGCAACGCCGCCGGAGCCAGCATTTCGCTGCCGCGCATAGACGCCCAATATTGCACGTTATCATAAACAGTAAGCTCAGGCTTAATGGCATTTTGGTGGCCGATATACAACATCAGCTCTTTATAATCATTATTATTGTATACGTTGCGCTCCTGCCAACAAACATCGCCCTTGGCACTTGGCATTAATCCCGCAAGCATACGCAGGAGTGTGGATTTTCCACAGCCATTTGCACCGCGCAACACAAGGATAGCCCCCGGCTTTAAGCTGAAGCCTAAATGGTCGAAAAGCAATCGTTCACCGCGAATTGCACGTAAGTTTTGGCAGCTGAGCATAAAATTCTTTTGAGTTAAATGTTGATACTACTGTAAAGCCTATTGCACTGTCGCTTCAAGCCTTATATTGTAGGCGCATCCTCTCTGAACACCATCCCTTGTTCAGCCCGCCGAAGAATTTATCAAGGAGTTACCGTTGTGACGCATGTTGGCCACGATACATTAAAAACCCGCCGCACTCTTAACGCCGCTGGAAAGGACTATGACTACTATAGTATCGAAGCAGCTGGCGAAGCGGCCGGCGCGGATTTTACCCGTCTTCCCTACTCTCTCAAAGTGTTGCTCGAAAATATGCTGCGCTACGAAGATGACACTACGGTAAAGACTGATGATATTATGGCATTCAGCACATGGCTTAAAAATAATGGCTCGTGCGACAGAGAAATACAATATCGCCCTGCCCGTGTGCTGATGCAGGATTTTACTGGCGTTCCTGCTGTTGTGGATTTAGCCGCAATGCGTGATGCTATGAAAAATCTCGGTGGTGATCCAAATAAAATTAATCCGCTATCACCCGTTGATCTTGTGATTGATCACTCCGTACAGGTGGATTTTTTTGGCACAGATAATTCTTTCCGTAAAAATGTAGAAATAGAAATGCAGCGCAATAAAGAGCGCTATGAATTTTTACGCTGGGGGCAAAAGGCATTCAATAATTTCCGCGTTGTGCCTCCCGGAACCGGAATCTGCCATCAGGTGAATCTGGAATATCTTGCGCAAACCGTGTGGACCGCAGATGTTGACGGCACCACCGTTGCCTATCCCGATACCTGCGTTGGAACAGACAGCCATACCACCATGGTTAATGCTCTCGCCGTTCTTGGTTGGGGCGTGGGCGGTATCGAAGCCGAAGCTGCAATGTTGGGGCAGCCAGTAACGATGCTTATTCCAGAAGTGGTGGGTTTTAAACTCACAGGCGCCTTAAAAGAAGGTACAACCGCTACAGATTTAGTGCTTACCGTAACGCAAATGCTGCGTAGCAAAGGCGTGGTGGGCAAATTTGTAGAGTTCTTTGGTGAAGGTCTCGACCATTTGCCGCTTGCAGACCGCGCAACCATTGCCAATATGGCACCGGAATATGGGGCAACTTGTGGTATTTTTCCTGTTGATAATGAGACACTTGCCTATTTGAATCTTACTGGCCGCGAAGAAGATCGTGTTAAGCTTGTGGAAACCTATGCGAAAACGCAAGGCATGTGGCGTCAAACATTCGCCGATCCGAGCTTCTCCGAGGGGATGGAGTTGGATCTGGCTACGGTTGAGCCAAGCATTGCCGGCCCTAAACGTCCGCAAGATAAGGTGCTGCTTTCACAAGCCGCACAAGCATTCGAAGAGGCGGTGCCGGCGCTCAATTCTGGCAGCAAGCGCTATGGCGAACAAGTTGCAGTGGCAGGTGAAGATTATAAACTAAGTCATGGTAATGTAGTTATAGCTGCTATTACCAGCTGCACCAACACCTCGAACCCTTATGTAATGATGGCGGCAGGACTTGTGGCGCGCAAGGCGCTTGATAGAGGGCTGAGTGTGAAGCCATGGGTTAAAACCTCGCTGGCACCTGGCTCTAAAGTCGTAACCGAGTATTTAGAGAACTCTGGCCTGCAAGAAGATTTGGACGCGCTTGGATTTAATTTGGTGGGCTATGGTTGCACCACATGTATTGGTAATTCAGGCCCATTATCCGATGGAATCGAAGCAGCAATCCGCGAAAATCAGCTGGTGGTGGGAGGTGTATTGTCGGGAAACCGCAATTTTGAAGGCCGGATTCATCCGTTTGTACGTGCTAATTATTTAGCCTCCCCTCCTTTAGTGGTGGCGTATGCACTTGCTGGCAGTCTTACAATTGACATTACCACCCAGCCATTAGGGCAGAATGCCAACGGCGAAGACATATATTTACGCGACATCTGGCCTACGACTACAGAAATTCGTGAAATAGTGGAAAAAACCGTTACTCAGAAAATGTTTAAATCTAAATATGCCGATGTATTTAGTGGCGATGATATCTGGCAAAGCATTCAAACCGCCGAAGGTCAGACCTATAGCTGGGTTAATGAAAGCACCTATGTGCAAAATCCACCGTATTTTGATGGTATGACTGCGCAAGTTAATCACAGCGGCGAAGCCATTAAAAATGCGCATATTCTGGCGCTTTTAGGCGATAGTATCACGACTGATCATATTTCCCCTGCCGGAAGTATTGCTAAAAATAGCCCTGCGGCACGCTATTTGATGGATAATGGCGTAGAGCAAAAAGACTTTAACTCCTATGGAGCGCGTCGCGGCAGTCATGACGTAATGATGCGCGGAACATTTGCTAATACGCGCATTAAAAATGAAATGCTCGATGGTGTTGAAGGTGGCTATACCAAGCATATTCCGTCAGGCGAAGAAATGTCTATTTACGACGCCGCAATGAAATATAAGTCAGAAGACACATCTTTGGTCGTGATCGCGGGCAAAGAATATGGCACCGGGTCTTCGCGGGATTGGGCAGCTAAAGGCACGAATCTGTTAGGCGTTAAAGCAGTGATTGCCGAAAGTTTTGAACGCATTCACCGCTCTAACTTGGTGGGAATGGGAGTATTGCCACTGACTTTTAAGAACAACCAAACCCGTAAAACACTCAAGCTTAACGGCTCTGAGAAAATTGATATTATGGGGTTAGACGCCTTAGAGCCACGGATGGACATTCCTGCAGTGGTAACACGTACCGATGGCAGCAAGGAAAATGTTACCTTGCTCTGCCGTATCGATACGGCAAATGAGCTGGAGTATTATCATAGCGGCGGTATTTTGCAGCATGTAATTCGTCAATTAATGCGTACAGCATAAATTTATAACCTACATTTAATTGAAAACAGCCCGCATCTACCATCATGCGGGCTGTTTTTTGTGCTATATTTTTATGATTTAATAAGTGACATAATGACTTTGAAGTAAATAGGTTAATTATAATTTCTTAACGCTTACATTAAAAACAAAAAGTCCCCACCCGAAGGTGGGGACTGAGTCGGAAGTGACCGCTCGCTAGTGAACTTGATTAATGCACAGGGGTGGTATTGGGGCGCTGTGCGGTTGCAGGGCTGGCTCCACAAACTTGGTTGCGCCCAGAATTTTTTGCGATATATAAACGGGTATCCGCCATTTTATACATTTTGGTTGCATCGGTTTCTTCATCAAACCGTGAAGTCGTGATGCCAATAGAAACGGTGCAGCCTATAGGACGGTTTTGTTTCGCATCTGCCATAAAAGTATGCTTGGCAATTGCGCCGCGTACGCGCTCTGCTACTTGGAATGCGCCCTGCTCGTTCGTTTCTGGCAAGAATATTGCGAATTCTTCGCCGCCCATTCGCGCCGGAACATCAATTTCACGCAGGCATCGCTTGATAACTTTGGTAATTTCGATAAGAACGAAGTCCCCAATATCATGCCCATAGCTATCATTAATTTTCTTGAAGTGATCAATATCTAACAACAGCATACTGAATTCACCGCGGCCACGGCGTATACGCTTTAGCTCATCCTCAGATTTTTCAAAGAAAACCCGACGGTTAGATATTCCTGTTAATGGATCAGTGTTGGCAATACGTTTAAGCTCTTCTTTAACTTTGGTTTCTGCGTCTATGCGGTCGCCAATATCGCGCAATGAGCCTACAGAGCCTACGATAGATCCATCATCATCAAACCAAGGATAGGAAATATCGCTCACCCATATGCGGCGACCATCTTTTGTTTTCATTAAATAATCGGCTTGCCATTTACTGACTTCGCCTTTTTTTCGCGTATCTTCTAAGCGATCAAAAGATTCGACGGTTTTCATACCATCATTTACGATTTTTGTTTCTACTATAAGTGCGCGAATATTAATACGCTGCATTTCTTCGCAAGAATATCCGAGAAGCTTTGTTACTGAAGGGCTGATATAATCATACTTCATGCCGTCATAGCGCAGACGATAAATAACATCGGTAGAATAAGACGTTAAGAGCGCAACTTCAGATTTTAGTTCATTAATAGTTTTAATGGCATCTAAGGCGTGCCGACCACGCGAGATCTTTTTGCTTGTACGTTTGCGAAGTAACCGTGAAATACTGCGTACGCGTTTACCGGAAAATTTCCTGCTTTGGCGTCGTGATTCCTGCATGCCCGCACCTCCGAAATGTTGCCCTACCCGCTTAAATTTACAGGTTTATTTTAACAATATAGCCACTATATCTATGGCCTTGTTACTTTTTTATAACAACATCTCGAAGGCACGTCAACACAATATATAGTATGTCCCTAAGCTGCGTAGTTTCGTGCAATAAGTGCGTTTATACGCTGTGTAAAGCCACTAGGGTCGCTTAACTCCTCACCTTCAATGATGCGCGCCTGATCCAAAAGTAGTCGTGCGGTATCTTCTATATCTTGTGGTTTTTTGCCGGATTCCAGCGCTTTTGATAGGCCTATAATGATTGGATGTTCAGAATTAATCTCTAAAATCCTTGCCGAAGCTCCGGGCAGCTGCTTATGCTCTATTAAAAAACGCTCCATTCGCATACTCATCATGCCTTCATCCACCGCAAGGCAGACGGGGCTTTCAGTGAGTTTTGCTGTCGTGCGAACATCTTGCACCTCATCACCAAACAGCTCTTTAAATGCTGTGACTAGATTGGCAATATCTATTTTTTGTGACGGTTTTTCATCAACGCTTTCTTCATTATTATCATCTGATTTTTCACCGCTTAATTGCTCAAGCTCTGAACCGGAATTCAATACATTCTTAAATTTTTTGCCTTTAAAGTCAGAAACTACGGTTACCCAGAAATCATCCACATGATCATTTAACAATAATACCTCGATGTTATTTTTGGCAAACCCTTCTAATTGAGGGCTTTTTCTGAGGGCGTCTACACGGTCTCCGGTAATGTAATAAATGTTTTCCTGTTTTTCATCCATCCTGCTGATGTAATCGTCCAGGCTGGTCAATGCCGTATCGTCATGGGTACTGGTAAAGCGGCACACTTCCAGCAATGGCTCTTTGTTATAAATGCTATCGCACAAGCCCTCTTTTAAAACAGAGCCAAAGTTAGCCCAAAAAGTTTTGTATTCTTCTGGGTCTTTTTGCGCCTTGCGCTTAAGCTCTGTTAACACCCGCTTTGTAATAGATTCACGGATCTGCGCCAGCATGGGATTATCCTGCAACGTTTCGCGGCTAATGTTTAGCGGCAAATCTTCCGAATCAATTATGCCGCGCAAAAAGCGCAGATAATGCGGAATTAAATCAATATTTTCATCGGTAATAAAAACCCGTTTAACATATAGTTTCACACGGCGGCGACGATCGGGATGAAACAAGTCAAACGGACGTATTGTAGGAATAAACAGCAAATTGGTATAAGATAACTTACCTTCCACCTGATTGTGCATAGTCAAAAACGGCTCGTCAGCTGTATGCCCCACATGATGGTAAAATTCGCGATACTGGTCTTCACTAATCTCAGATTTATTGCGCACCCACAAGGCCGAACCTTCATTGATCACTTCGGCAGCCTCATCTTCTTCGCCGCGATATTCGATAGGAAACGAAATATGGTCGGAGTAAACGCCAATAATATGTTGTAGCTTAAATTTATCGAGATATTCCTCTGCATCTTTACGCAGATTCAGCTTAATAGAAGTTCCTCGCGGGGTATCCCCTTCTATAGGAGTGATTGAGAACTCCCCTTCACCGCTTGATTGCCAGTGATATCCCGTATCTTCACCTGCTTTTCGGGTGATTACCTCCACCGAATCGGCCACCATGAATGCCGAGTAAAACCCTACACCGAATTGACCAATGAGTGATGCATCTTTTTTAGCATCGCCTGTAAGCTCATCAAAAAACTGTTCTGTGCCAGATTTAGCAATAGTACCAAGATTATTTACCAAATCATCGTAGTTCATGCCCACGCCATTATCACTGATAATGAGGGTTTTTGCTTTTTCGTTGGCGGCGATAGTAATTTTTAATTCGGTGGATTCTTTTGCAATATCATTGTCTGTGAGTGCCAGATAACGTAGTTTTTCGCAAGCATCTGAAGCGTTTGAAATTAATTCACGAAGGAAAATGTCTTTATTTGTGTATAAAGAATGGATAACCAGCTTTAGTACTTTGCTGATTTCCGCATTAAACGGCAATGTTTTGCCGTCAGATTCTTTAGGGGATTGTTTGGTGGAAGTGGCCATAACGCGCTCCTTATAATAATGTTGTTCCTATGCACAGCATATGGTGTGGTCAAACAAACGCTTCAAGAGGTAGCAAAAAATAAAAATTGGATTTGTCTAACTTTGAAGGTCTTGTATAGTGGGGGTGATTTTGAAACAACTTATAGTGGTATCTATGCATCTGATAATTCAATATGTTGCTAAATTTTTAGCTGTTATCTCGTTAATCGCTTTGTTTGCATCCTCAGCCTTGGCACTTGACAAGCAAGACGAAGATTTGATCTATGAGGCTAATTTTGGTGAGCCAGCTACGGTTGAAGCGCTTTTGAAAGCAGGTGCCAATCCCAACGCTATAGGTGAAGATAAATGGCCGGTAATTTCCCTTGCATCTATGCGTGCGGATCAAAAAGCTTTCGATACTGTAAAGCTTTTGGTAGAGGCCGGAGCAGACCTGAATGTGCGCGACCCTAACGGCGAAACACCGCTTATGAATGCCATTTCAATCAATAATCCGGATATGGTTAAATATATGATCGAAGAAGGTGCAGATTTTCATGCGGTAAATGCCAATGGTCGTAATGTGAAATTATTTGCTGAACATTATGGTAATGAGGATGTTGTCTTCTTAATAGAAGAAGCGCTACGCCTCGAGAAAAAACGTATGCGCGATGGTCGTAGCCGCAAGCGCATGTATAAAAAGCTTGATGACTACATTTATTATAACTGCGCCATGCAATACATTTCGTATAATCAAGCAGTTGGAATATATCCCAAATCTCAATCTGGCAAAACCGAGCGCTTGCTTGCTGATGTGGTGGCAAAAATCGGCAATGCACAAATGGATCTGATGTATGATTTCCGCATGGAAGAAAGAGCATTAACCAAAATAGCAAAAGACACGCAAAATCTTATTTTTGGCGACTTAGAAGCGCTTATTTCTAACCGTAACCGCATGAAATATGGTGTGGGCAAAGATTCGGATTTAGATAAGCGTTGCAAAGAAATTTTGGAAAAATGGCGCGTTGCGTATCAGCAATATGAAAACCAAGACACGCATAAAGAATAATGACAGAAAGCAATCTTGCGACCACTATGGAAGATTATAGATTTTAAATTGGCATGACTTAAGCCGTGGCGGCGGTTATCATGTCATGGCTACTGCTACAGGCAATCGCGCAGCAACGCCGTAACATCCTGAAGCTGAAAAGGTTGCAATCGCCTGCTGAGCCTGTTAGTGAAGAGTCCATTGATAATGCCGTGTAATGCTTGAGGCTGTTTTCGATGACACCTAAACGTCAGCGTTTAATATTTGCCATTTTTGGTATTGGCTTACTCACCGCCTCTACCTTATTGATAATGAACGCATTTAATGAGCATTTGGTTTTTTTCTATACTCCCTCCGATTTGCATACGGCTCCTGCTACACCATCTTCACAACTTGTGCGTATAGGTGGATTGGTAGAAGAAGACTCTGTGACACAAACGGATACTACAATAAATTTTGTCATTACTGATCTTTCTGCCACCCTGCCCGTAACTTATGTCGGCACTCCGCCGGCGCTGTTTCGTGAGGGGCAAGGAGTCGTAGCAGAAGGATATGTTGAAAGTAACCGCCTACGTGCCACAAAGCTTTTGGCAAAGCATGACGAAAATTATATGCCACCGGAAGTAGCAGAAGCCTTGCGTAAATCTGGCAGATGGAAGCAGCCTGTGCCGGGTAAAGCGCAGTCAGAATCTCCAATACAACCAGCTACGGCAGCACCATGATAGCAGAAATTGCTAATGCACTGCTGTGCCTCGCTACGTTTGCCGCACTTGCGCAATGGGGATTGGGGGGCTATGGGATACTGCGCAATCTTCATGTTCCTGATCTGACGCGACGCTTGACGCTGGTGCAGTTTGCATTGATTACGGTATCGTTTGGGTTGCTTATGACCCTTTACATTATCTCTGATTTTAGTGTGATGAATGTTTATGAAAATTCGCACAGCACGATGCCATTGCTATATAAAATCACCGGGAGCTGGGGTAACCACGAAGGCTCTATGCTGCTTTGGCTGTGGGTATTGAGCGCCTATGGCGTAGCTTATGCTTATGTGCGCCCATCAGTAGATTTTGATAAACCGGTGGCGTTTTATTGCACAGTGTTAACAATTGTGGCGTTTGTAGCTTTTGGATTACTCTTGTTTATCCTCCTTACATCGAATCCATTCTTGCGTATAGCTGATGTGCCAATTGAAGGGCGCGAGCTTAATCCATTATTGCAGGATATTGGTCTGGCAATGCATCCTCCCTTGCTATATCTGGGTTATGTGGGCTTTGTAATGGTGTTTGCCATTGCTATTGCTGCATTGGTTGTGCAACAGGATATCAATAGCTTATGGGCGGTACATGTTCGTCCGTGGGCGCTCTTGGCATGGAGCTTACTCACTGCAGGTATCGGCCTTGGTAGTTGGTGGGCATATCGCGAATTAGGCTGGGGCGGTTGGTGGTTCTGGGATCCGGTAGAAAATGTATCTTTATTGCCGTGGCTGTCTGCTACCGCATTAATTCACTGCCTATTAGTGTTAACGAAACGTCCTATTTTGCAAAACTGGACATTACTGCTGGCGATATTTACTTTCACCTTCAGCTTGCTGGGTACATTTTTGGTACGCTCCGGCTTGCTAACTTCGGTGCATAGTTTTGCTAGCGATCCTACCCGTGGATTATACATACTATCATTTATCGCACTACTAACCCTTGGCAGCCTTGCTATTTACGCTGTGCGTTATCCACGTGCTAATGCGCCGGATTTTGTGCCCCTATCTCGTGAGGGAGGGATTATGGTCAATAACCTGCTATTGGTAGTGCTTTGCGCTACTATATTGCTGGGTATCATTTATCCCCTGCTCATGCAAATTTTTACTATGCCCTCGGTTTCGGTGGGCGCACCATATTATAATACAGTGGTGGTGCCTATTTGTGTGCCATTATTGATTCTGGCAGGCTTAACCCCCTTAATTTCATGGCGACAGGCAAGCTGGAAGGCCTCGCTACGTTTAGTGAAACATAGCGTTATGGTGACGCTTTTGGTGGCGGTTGGCGCATGGCTGTTGCAGGGGAACATATTAAGCAATCTCTATCATACTCCAATGGCATTATTTATAGGCATTGCAGGAGTGTGGATGCTTGGCGCAACCCTAAGCTATGGAAAAAAGTTATTGCGTAGTGTCAATCGCCCTGCCCTAAGCCAATACGGAATGCTGCTGGCACATGGTGGCTTGGCAGTTTTTGCAATCGCCGCCGCGTGCGCTACCGTGGGTCGTGTGGAGGCCGAACACAAGATGATAGTGAATGATAAAATTGTGGTGGAGGGTTATGAAATCGAACTTGCAGAGCTAGAGCCTATGCAATACGAAAACTATATGCGTACCCGCGCCACACTTCATGTAACAAGTCTGAACAACCAAACTGCAATTACCTTAACCCCTGAAATGCGCTACTATCCAACGCGACAGATGGAAACATCGGAGTCCTCTATTTTTGTAAGTATGCAGCACGATTTGTATACGGCGGTTGCAACAGGCACCAATTTAGGCAATAGTAGTAAAAAGCAAGATTTTATCGTTTTGCGTGTGTATATTATTCCTGCAATGTGGTGGTTATGGCTGGGTTTTCTTTCTGTAGCAATGGGCGGTTTAATTGCAGCGGCAGCTTATTTCCATAAATCACATCGCTTTTCATATCAAGGTTCAGGCTAGCTTATGGTTAATATGAAATTCTCTCATCCACTACAGTGGCCTAATGGTTTTCCGCGTACAGAAAAATGGGAAAAAAGCATCAACAACTCCTTCAAAGTTGGCTTAACCCTGCAAGAAGCACTCACATTTGTTTATGACGAGTTGAATGAACTGGGAGCTAAGAAAGCCACATTATTCACCGACTATGAAAATGTTGAACAGCCGCGCAGCGTACGCCGTGTAGGTAGCGATAATGGTGCAGCACTCAGCTTTGAATACAATGAACAAGTCTATCGCATGGCGTGTGATCGCTGGGTCAATCTTGAACAAAACATTTATGCCATTCATCTGGCTATTCGTAATATGCGCCACATCGTCCTGTGGGGCGTTGGCAATGTAGAAAATGTTTTTGGTGGATACAGCACTAAAGCACAGCAATCAGCACAGCCTCGAAGTGGTGCAACAAATGCGAAAACCGCTCATACTACAGATGGCTGGCGGTTGGAACTTGGCCTAGGCCCTACAGCTACTTTGGATGATGCACAGGCAGTTTATCGCAGACGCGCTAAAAACTTTGCAAATAATCAGGAAGAGCTAATGAAATTGAATCTTGCTATGGATGAGGCAACAAAGGCTTTAAGCCTTTAATGGATTGCAAATGAACCGAGTATTTCGCATATTACCCCTTTTGATGATAGCTGTTTTGACTGGCGCAATGTTACTACGTATATTTCAAGAGCAAGCGCCCGAATTGAGTGCTGGGCTATATCTTGACCCCATGCTAGATAAACCTATCCCTGCATTATCTCTTGCGCCACTTCACAATACCGATCGCCCACTTAATTTGGCTGAGCTTAAAGGCGAGCCATATTTGTTCAACGTGTTTGCTTCCTGGTGCTCTATGTGCCAACTTGAGCACGAAGAATTAAAAAAGCTTAAAGAAAAAACCGGATTGCCTCTTTATGGCATGGCGTGGAAAGATAATCCCGAAGATACGAAAATTTGGTTGAATCGTTTTGGTAATATTTATGATGCCGTTGGTACGGATATACATGGTAAAGCCGCAATAGAACTTGGCCTTACGGGTTCACCCGAAACATATTTGGTAGATAAGAATGGCATAATCATCGCAATTAACCGCGGTGTGTTAGCCGAGGTAATTGCAAATCACCGGTTTTTACCGGCGCTGCTAGAAGCACAACAAGAAGGCGCTATATGATACGATTGTTAATGATTACATGGCTTTGCATTGCCGCCTTCCCAGTGTCGGCACAAGTTACGCAATCGGAAACGGCTCTCACTGACAGCTCACAAGAGCAACGCGCTAGAGCATTGTTTCGTGAGCTGCGTTGCGAAGTTTGCGATGGACAAACCATTGCTGATTCTAACGCGGGGCTAGCACAGGATATGCGCATACTCGTGCGTGATAAGCTGCGCGAAGGACAAAGCGATGAGGCCATTTTAGGCTTTTTTTCCGAACGTTATGGGCAAGATATTCTAATGCGTCCACCTATGAATAGCGAAACGGCTCCCTTGTGGCTGGCGCCAATTTTCGTGTTGCTTATGGGTGGATGGTTTATTATTCGCTATTTCGCCCGTAAAAAGCAGTCGCATTTCTAATGGGTGCGGATTCAACGGTTTTCTATATTGCTGCTTTCATTGTAATTATCATTACTTTGGCGGCGTGGCCGTGGATTAAAAACCCGCAAACCCGCGAAAAAAGCATAGTATTTTCACTGGTGGGTGCGTTGCTTTCATTGGCATTATACATGTTTGTAGGCAGCCCTTATCAACAAGAACACATTGAAGATAAACAACATAACAATACCGAGTTAATAGGCCAGATCACGCAGTTATCTGATGCGCTTTCGATGGCAGAAGCACCAGACGATCCAAGCTATGCTTCGCAATGGATTAAATTGGGCGCCGCGCATATGCAGTTAGAGCAATACGACGCAGCAGCCGAAGCTTTTCGCCATGCGGTGCTGGCAAGCGAAGGTCAACCAGAAATTATTTTGGTCTATGGAAAAGCGCAATTATTGGCAGCCGATGGTGTACTCACTCCTTCAGCAGAACACAGCCTGAAAATGGCAAGCAGGTTAATGCCAGATAACCCGGAGCCTATGATGCTGATAGCAATGGGGCATATGCAAAATGGTGAAACCGATGCAGCACGCGAGATGTTCAAAAAATTATTACCACTGCTTCCCGAATCTGCACCGCTCAGACAGCGTTTAATGCAACAAATGCCAGAAGAATAACGTAGCTATTGCCATGTGATACAAAAACGATAAGGAGATGTCTCCTCGCCAGCGATCACTATGTTATCACCAAAATTCAGAGTCGCCTGATAGCTTTCTGAAGTATCTTTACCAATGGACATGCCATTAACAATAGTACCTGTACGGCTGCCACGATCACTGATATACAACCCCTCTGCGCCACGCTGAATGGCAAAATGGTTACGTGCAATAATGGCGTTATCTGCATCTTCCACAAATAAATTATTCCAGTCCAGCGGATTTGGTTCTACCCCTAATGGTAAGCCCCCAACCCTATATGGTAGGCTGGTGGTAGAAATGCCCTCTTTGGGCATGCGTAATTCCAAAAAAGACGACATGGGCGTTATAATCACCCGTGTGATTGGAGGAGTTTTTCTCCCCTCACCCGCAACATCAAACTGAGATTGTTTATTCATCAAGGTGGCTACGCTACGATTTGTCTCGCGAAGTCGCTCCATAAGGGCGCGCACAACCAAGATCACTTCTTCTGGCTGCTTCGTCATGTGGTTGATGAATAAGTCGCGGTGAATTTCGGTGACGGTTACATCCGTTGCGGCAGAGGCATATGCTGCTCGTGGCAACTCGCTAAGCACCCCCATTTCACCAAATATCTCTCCCTCGCCTAACGTTGCGAGAAGCAATGAGCCTTGTTTAATTTGACGGAATATCTCAACTTTGCCACTGCGTATAATATACGCTTTATCGCTTTCATCGCCTTCGCGAAAAATAATCTGTCCGGCAGAGATTTGACGTAGCGACACAAACGCCCCGCATTGAGGAATGAGATGGGATATGGGGCGAGTGACCGGGATTGAACCGGCGACCTCCAGAGCCACAATCTGGCGCTCTAACCAACTGAGCTACACCCGCCATAAATCTAGAGCTTTGTGTTTACCCAATTTCACTGCCATTGGTCAAGCATTATGCGACACAATATCAAAAACAATTCTCAATCTGCTTAATATTATAGCATGACGCTGCCTTGTTTTTAGGCAAAACAAAGCCATTTTAATCTGCTAAAAATACAAAAATATTCATAAACAACTACTTATGGTTTTGGCACGGTTTGTGCTGTATAGGGCACGTAATTTTATAAAAAAGGTACAGCCATGAAAAAGATAGAAGCAATCATAAAGCCTTTTAAACTGGATGAAGTGAAAGAAGCGCTGCAAGAGGTTGGCTTGCAAGGCATTACGATAACCGAAACCAAAGGCTTTGGCCGCCAAAAAGGCCATACCGAGCTTTATCGGGGCGCGGAGTATGTGGTGGATTTTTTACCAAAAATAAAACTTGAAATAATAGTCGAAGAGCAACTGGTAGAACGCACCGTAGAAGCTATTGTTAATGCCGCACGCACCGGTCGTATTGGTGACGGAAAAATCTTTATATCTCCCATCGAAGATGCAATTCGCATTCGCACAGGAGAGCGCGGAAAAGACGCTCTTTAAGTCATATTTAACCCCGTAATACAAATACTAATCTCGCTTACATAAAGGAAAGAAACTATGTCTGATTTAGGAAAAGTCTTTGAAATGATCAAAGAGCATGATGTCGAGTTTATCGATTTTCGCTTCACTGACCCCAAAGGAAAATGTCAACACACCACCTATTTTGCCAAAAAAGTCGATGAGAACACCTTTGAAGAAGGCGTGATGTTTGATGGATCCTCAATTGCCGGATGGAAAAGCATCAACGAATCCGACATGATTTTAATGCCGGACCCTGCCACTGCATTTATTGATCCTTTTTCAGCCGCACCTACACTAGCAATTTTTTGCGACGTGATCGAACCTAGTACTGGCCAAGGATATGGCCGCGACCCTCGCTCCACTGCTAAACGTGCCGAGGCCTATTTAAATTATACTGGCATTGCAGATACAGCATTCTTTGGCCCCGAGCTGGAATTTTTTGTGTTTGATGATGTGCGCTTCCGCGTAGAAATGAATGGCTGTAGCTATTCATTAGACTCTGAAGAAGGCCCATACAACAGCAACCGTGAATATGCTCAAGGCAATATGGGGCACCGTCCAGGGGTTAAGGGCGGATATTTTCCCGTTGCACCAGTCGATTCTGCGAGCGATATGCGCGGTGAAATGCTTAGCATTTTAGAAGATGTTGGTATCATTCCTGTATTGCATCACCATGAAGTTGCACCCTCTCAGCATGAGTTGGGCACAGAATTCAGTACCATGATTTCTACTGCAGATAACGTGCAAAAATACAAATATGTCATTCATAACGTTGCCCATGCCTATGGAAAAACCGCAACGTTCATGCCCAAACCAGTAAAAGGCGATAATGGATCGGGTATGCATGTTCATCAATCTTTATGGAAAGATAACAAGCCTTTATTCGCAGGCAATGGCTATGCAGATTTATCGGAAACCTGCTTGTATTATATTGGCGGCATTGTCAAACACGCAAAAGCACTGAATGCTTTTACCAATGCATCTACTAACAGCTATAAACGCCTGATCCCTGGATTTGAAGCACCTGTGTTGCTGGCTTATTCGGCGCGCAACCGCTCAGCATCCATCCGTATCCCGCATGTTGCCAGCCCCAAAGGCAAACGTATTGAGTGCCGCTTTCCAGATGCCACAGCCAACCCATATTTTGCCTTTGCTGCAATGATGATGGCAGGGCTGGATGGGATAGAAAATAAAATTCATCCAGGCGATGCAATGGATAAAAATCTTTATGATCTGCCACCAGAAGAATTGAAAGATGTGCCAACCGTTGCAGCTTCCTTACGTGAAGCATTGGATGCGCTCAGTGCAGATCGTGACTTTTTGAAAAAGGGCGATGTATTTACCGACGATCAGATAGATGCCTATATTGCACTGAAAATGGAGGAAGTTTACTCCCTCGAGCATACGCCACATCCGGTTGAGTTTAAGAATTACTATAGCGTTTAAAGCCAACTAACTTACGCCGCATTTAAACCGCCCCGCAAAATGGGGCGGTTTTTTTGCATAAAAAAAGCCGGATAACCGGCGCTTATCATGTGCAAAATATAATATTATGTTATGTAGATTTTCCTAGGGTCATCGCGTTGTTATGCAATATGGAAGCAATTTTCTCATCGCGTTGGCGCAATTGCTCTAAATCAGATTTTTGCATGATTCTATCCAGCGATAGATCGACAAAATCAACAAAAATACTAATCAATTTTTCTATGTGGCGCTTAATGCTATCAATGATTGGATTCACCGTAGCACAAATTGCCTCCATCGTTTGGCTATGAATAGCGGCTACGCGTGTGCTGTAGTCATGCATTGCGGCATACAGCTTACGAAATGCTGTTTCGATACGTCCGCGATGCATGGTTCCCATGCTGCTGTCTTCCCCTTCAGCCATACTTATGAACTCTTCGCTCAAGATATCAGTAGAAGATTCAAGCTGTTCAACAACAGGGTTCACAAGTTTAAAATGTGCGGCTTGCTGGCTTTCGGGCGACTGCATCGTATCCGAAATCAATTGCTCGGCCATGTCGTATAGCGCAACGACCTGAGCGTAAGATTCTTCCATTTGTTCTTTGCTATACGCATTCATATTATGTTTGCCTAACAGGTATATCCATAAATTCGCCTTCTTATTAATGCAAAACGCTTAATTTGTAAAGCAATCTGCAATCTTAGAGGCAATTAAAGATATATAATATCATATTTTTGAGTGAAAGATGTTACAAAATCATGATATTTACTTTTGCATCAATTGCATAATCCATTCATCGTCACGGTGGTTGCCTACCATAAAATGATATTCCTGAATTTTTTGAAAGCCATTGGCTGCGTAAAACTTCTGTGCTGCATAGTTTTCGGAATACACACCTACAAACACTTCGGAAGCATTTTTTTGTGCAAAATACCCTAAATTTTTTTGCATAAGCTTTGTGCCAATGCGCAAACGTTTTGCTTCTTCGCGCACATAAAGTCTGTGCAATTCATATGCATTGGGGGGCATGCTTGCAACAGGAAGCTTGCAGGGGGCGGACTTCGAAAAACCCAGCAATTTTCCATCATGTTCGGCTACCAAGATATAACAATCGGGTGCCAGAATTTCCTGTTTTTGCAACTCGGGCGCATACACACCATCCATAAAGCTATTCAAGTCTTTTGATGCATAAAGATGCCCAAAGTTTTCGCAAAATGTATCGCGTCCCAGCTCTGCTAAGCCTGAAGCATCGCTAACTGAAGCCTCGCGAATAATTACCTGAGTGCTCATTTTATAACCGTGACGCGTGGGCTTGGGTTGTAGATTACACGGGTATAAGCAATCAAATCATGCACTGCAGATTTGTCGGCGCGTTTAATAATGTAATAGACACACATAAAATGCCAAACAAAGAAAATTGAATAGAAAAACCGTGTTTGGGGGTTAAATTCCTTTGCGTCTATATCCACTACCAGCAAAAGCTGAATGAGAATGAAAACGCTATATGGCAGGTAGCGCACCGTAGATTGTAACAAGCTCAGCGGATTGCCATCAATGCTTATCACCTGAATTTCCATCAGCTTTTTGCCCGGTGTCGCACCAGTTTTGGCGTGGTAATATATGAAATACGCCGATGAAAAAATCAGATTAAATATGGCCACGTAAATGCCATTTTTTTCTAAATCGAACTGAAAAATCATCTGCATTATTAAGCCAACAACAATAATAATCATATTGTCGGCTATATATGCAGCTAATCGTTGAAAAAAACTGGCGGGTTTCACGGGCGATTCACTCGGTTATGGCTTACATGTCCATTCTGGAGGAGGACATTTTTTTTCGCAATCACTATTATCTGCTCTATCCCAACATGCGCCACCACAGGCAGAAATTATTTCTCCCTGTGGTAACGTCACGTAAAAAGTTGGGCCATCAAGCTCAGGCTGGCATGATACAAATAACATCGCCCCGCAAGTAGCTTCGGCTGTGCAGTTGCTACCAAGGTTTTTTGCAATTTCGTCATGCGCATTGGCACGACTCATGGCAAATGCGCTTCCTGCTGCTAAAAAAAACAGACTAGCTACTATACCTACAGTGCACTGCGCTGATTTCACTGTTGCGCCTTTAATAAATCACGAATTTCTGTGAGTAACACTTCTTCTGTGCTGGGTTTTGCTGGCGCAGGGGCTGCCGCTTCTTTTGCCTCTTCTTTGCGTTTTAGGCTGTTAATGCCTTTAACCAACATAAAAATAGCAAATGCAACAATAATAAAATTAAGCGAAACCTGCACCAAAGCGCCATAATTTAATGTAACAGCAGCAGTTTCTCCTACCGCCTCTTTCAGCACTATTACGCGATCGCTAAAATCGACGCCGCCAGTCATTACACCTACTACCGGCATGACGATATCGTTAACGATGGAATTGACAATTTTGCCGAATGCAGCACCAATAATAATGCCGACTGCCATATCTATAACATTGCCTTTTACAGCAAATTCTTTGAATTCAGCCATCATTCCCATAGTCAGGGCTCACCTATCTTAAAGATTTAAAAAAACAGCTGCATAAATGGCATATTCTGTATGGCATTGCAACCAGTTATGGCGCAATACAATACTATATAGCAAACAAATATAGAAAATTGCGTCCGTCTCACCTAAGCTACTGCAATGATATATAGCCTGCCTGAAAAAATAGAGAAATTTGTTGCAGATGTAGTTGCGAATAGCACCCCAAGCCACTCACCTGTTTTTATATTAGACATGGATGGCAATGCATTGCTGGGGTATGAATTTGCGGGAAATACCCCACCCTGCTTTGATAGAGAAAAGCTTGGTGCGCAACGCTCTATTCCCGCAAATGCAAATATTGCACAATTGGTTGAAAGCGGCATGATTGTGCCTAGAATATTTGCACAATATCCGCTGGATGTTCGGTTGCCTAATCAACTTAGGCAATGCATCAATAGCTGTATTTCACAAGGCCGCCTTTACACAATTTGTTTTTTAACCTCGCGTGCAATGGAAGATGCCTTGCAAATTCTTGCCGACTCCGGCATAGACTCGCCTCATTTGGTGACACTTATTGCAGATAGCGGCGCTATTGCGCGTTTTGAAGGCGTGCAAACCAACGTCGCTATGCTCAATGCGCCACAACAAGGGGTTCTCAACAATATTGCAACCCTTCTGCCCGACATAGAAACAGTCATAGATACAACTCTGATTGCCCATGATTTCAATGTGAAATCCCGTCCAGAGGTGTCTGTGGAAAGAAAAAATATCGCCTGTAACTTTCACTATCGTAAAATACTAGAGTTTTACGATTGCAACGCTTCATCATCATTGGCTCAAGATATCGCACAAGCGCTTGCAAGCCAGTGTCAGAAATATTTAGACGCGTCAGCTCCTTCTGATTTTGCTTTGTTGCATGGACCTGCCACGATTGAAATAAAGTTGGTGGGATGCGATAAATCGAATGGCATTGAAGCTTTGGTAAAACAATTGAAAACGAAGGATGTTAAGCCTTCTGCATTAATTTATGCGGGCGATGATGTGTGTTCGCACCATGCAAATGGCGCCGTGTTTCCAGGAACGGATTACTTTGCATTTTTGGCAATTCAGCAATTGAAGCGAACCGCTTTGTTTCCCGTATACACTATACACACCCTGCATCCATTAGGCAGTGATTTGCTAGGTGTATCACCTGACCCTGCTAAAACAATAGCACCATTTGGTATTGCGTATGAGAATTTGGAGCCGGCAACAATAACTCTTGCTACACCACTGGCGCTAGAAGCCATAGTAGTAGACACAGTGACGCGATTAATGCCGGAAAAAGATAATAATGACTGGCAGAGAGAGCGGGATTCGAACCCGCGTTAGTGTTACCACTAAACACGCTTTCCAAGCGTGCGCCTTAAGCCACTCGGCCACCTCTCCACTGGCGCAGTCATCAATGCATCCCGTGATGCCAGAACAATAAGAGCTTGTCAACGCTTATTGGCAGTACAGGAATGATTAATCTTCGTTTTGCTGGCTGTATTGTTTCCACATTTCGCTGAATGCGCCTTTATGATCCAACAGATCTTTTAGCGATCCTTCCTCGATTATGGCACCATCCTCCATGACATAAATCCAGTCGAACTCCTCGAGTAGATGCAAACGGTGAATAGAAGATATTATAGCGGCCTCAGGAAATGCGGAGAATATATTATTATATATTTGCCGTTCGGTGGTGCTGTCTATGCTGCTGGTTGGCTCATCTAGCAGTAAAATACTGCTGCTACGTGCTGCAAAAATGCCCCGTGAAAGCGCAAGTCGTTGTTTTTGTCCACCCGAAAGATTAACACCACGCTCACGAATATCCGTTTCCAACCCTTTTTCTAACTGCTCTACTACAGGTGTAAAACATGCCGTATCTATTGCCCATTGCAGCTCGTCGGGATTATGTTCCATGCCAGTGGTAATATTATACAAAATCGTGTTTTCAAATATTTCCGGATCCTGAGGAATCAATGTAATGAGTTTTTGCAAAATATTGATATCGCGTGATTTTTCTTCGCCATCAACAAACACCTCGGCATTATGCGCTTCAAACATGCCGCGAAGCAGCCCCAGTAATGTACTCTTACCGGATCCACTATGGCCAACCAGAGCAATGCGTTGTCCGCGATTGATATTGATGGCAATGTCGTCAATATGATGAATCTTATGCTCGCGTCCTTCGTAGGAAAAACGCACATTTTTCAACTGCAACTCTTTCCAATCACGAACTTCGTCGATATTAGACCTTTGCGGTAGTGCTTTATGCGCCTCTTGAATATATTGCGCTGAGTTATAATCGGTGCGCCAGCGGATAATCAGCTCAAAGTTTTGCGCTAAGCCAACGGCAATTTCGCTCAGTCGGCGTAAATATTGATACACCATAACCGCAGCACCCACCATGAGTGGGTTGCCATTGCGCACTTCTATCCATATATAGAACAATAATATTGCCACTTCTATGGTTACGCGGCAAATGGTAAGCGAAAACCACTTCCACTCATTAATCACAATCGTGCGGCGAACTACCGGATAGATATTTCCAAGGCGGCGGTTGAGCTCGCTACGTGTGCGGCCGCCAATGCGCAGACTGATAATAGTCGCAATATTGCTTACATAATCAAAAAATGCGGAGGAGTAATTATGCTCCAGCTCATTTTCTTCTTCCAATAAGGGCACAAGCTTTTGATCATAGCGGCGAATAACCAATGTTGTGATCACACCGCTTATCATCGCAAGCAGCGCTACAATGGGTGACACAAACATCAAGGCAATCAACGGGCCAAAAAAGCCGATAATATACATAATGTATAAGAACTGCACCTGACTAAAATCATACAAGCCGCGTGAGGCCTTGTTGATACGGTTGATAGTGTTGCCTGAATGGTTGTTTTGATGCCACTTCATAGGCAACTCTTTAACACGGCGATACATATCGTCTACAAAGTGCTGGCGAATATGAAACGCTATTTTGCGCTCCATCACCCGCGAAGGGCCATGCAGCAACCAATATAAAAAGGTGAATCCAGCATAAAGCGCCATCCAGAAACTAAGCTCATTCATAATTTCTGGTGGGTTGCGCTGTAAGACATCGAATACTTTACCAAGCAGATAGGGCAGGAAAAGCAATGCAATATTCGCTAATATCGACAGCACATAAAACACAACAAATTTTTTGCGATGCCCCACTGCGTGATGCCAGCTTAACGCGACTAAATGAAAGTATGGGTTAGAAATATATTTCATTCTTGTGGAGTACCGTAAAGCTCATCTGCGCGTTTTTTAAAGGCTTCTGCCATGCGTCCGGTGACTGTAGCAAAAAACTTTCCTAAAAGCGAATCCAGAATTTTCGATTTAAATGCAAAGTCTAAAATGAAATCAATTTTAGTTCCGCCTTCTTCCGTTGCTGTGAGATGCCACGTATTTGTCAGGTGGTGAAATGGTCCTTGTGTCATTTCTACATAGATTGAGTGTTCGCCCATTTCGCTATCTGCAGGGCATAGCTTGACTCGTGATGTATAACGCTCACTCATATGTTTATAAGCAATCACCAGCTCTGCTAAGAAAGTGTTATTATCTTCTTTTTCCAAAATTCTTGCCGCACGGCACCATGGCAAAAAATGAGGATAATTTGGCACATCGGCCACAAGATCAAAAATTTGTTGGGGCGTATATGGAGAATATTGTACGTCGTGGTGATGCGTCATATTAGTCTTCTTTGGCAAGCATGGCGTCGCGATTGGCTTTCATTTGCTCGAAATCGCTATCTGCATGATAGCTTGAACGGGTCAACGGGCTTGAAGACACCATTAAAAAGCCTTTGGCCTTTGCTTGTCTAGCATAATAATCAAATTCATCTGGTGTCACAAAACGGTCAACCACATGGTGGCGCGGGGTGGGTTGAAGGTATTGCCCAATTGTAATAAAATCTACTTCAGCGGCGCGCAAATCATCCATAACCTGTAAGACTTCGTCTTTAGTCTCGCCTAGGCCTACCATTAATCCTGATTTAGTAAAAATAGAAGGATCCAGGTCTTTTACTGTTTTAAGCAGATGTAGTGAATTAAAGTAACGCGCACCAGGACGAACAGTTTTATACAAGCGCGGCACAGTTTCGATGTTGTGATTATATACGTCAGGCTTTGCTACCACCACACGCTCAATAGCGTGGGTCTTACGTAAAAAGTCAGGGGTTAAAACTTCAATAGTGGTATTTGGCGCGGTTTCGCGTAGACGGGTAATGCAGCGACCAAAATGTTCTGCTCCACCATCGGGCAAATCATCACGATCAACCGAGGTAATCACCACATGTTTAAGCCCTAGCTCACCCACGGCTTCAGCTAAGTGATCCGGCTCATGCGGGTCGAGAAGATCGGGCTTACCGGTGGCCACATTGCAAAAAGCACAGGCGCGGGTGCATACGCTACCCAAAATCATTACCGTTGCATGTTTTTTGCTCCAACATTCGCCAATATTAGGACAGGCAGCCTCCTCGCATACGGTGTTGAGTTTTTGACGGCGCATGAGGTCTTTAGTTTTATGGTATTCCGCGCTCACTGGTGCCTTCACCCGAATCCAGTCGGGTTTTGGGAGTTTTTTATCTGAACGTTCAGCGATGTTGTGGATGTTATCGGTCATAGTCAACCCAGTAATTTTTTCACATTTGTGCGCGCCTGTGCCTCGCGTTGCTGCCATATGCCAGCATCTACCACTATACACGGTTTGCCAGCAAAATACCTTGCAACAAACGCAGCGCAGGCATCGGCAAATGCATTGCGATCTTCAAGTTCTGGCATGGCGCGCATACCATCATCATTCCACCCCAATGCCGCGTGCGGTCTGCATAGCACAAAGGCATCATAGCCGCCATTGGTCGCATAATCCATGATTTTGGCATCTATTTTTGTGAAATCAAAGACAAGCTTGCCCTCAACATGCGTCATACCAGCATAAAGCGGCCCATGGATAGTGCTGGAGTCAATAAACAACAGCCCCTCGCCCTGCTCTGCTGCTTGTTGTCCTGCCATCACTTCGCACATTTCTTCGCGGTTAAGTGCATAGTCGGCTGGCAGCGCACGCTCGGCAAAATAGCGGCGGGCATATTCTTCGGTGGCTGTGCCGCCAAAATGCCGCGCCAATGTTGCCGCAAGTTCAGTTTTGCCTGAAGCCTCAGGGCCAATGATGGCGATTCGCAAACCCATTACATATGAATGACTTTGCCGTATGCATCCAGCACCGACTCATGCATCATTTCGCTCAGAGTTGGGTGTGGGAATACGGTATGCATCAACTCGGCCTCGGTACTTTCTAATGTGCGCGCTATGGTGTAGCCCTGAATCATCTCGGTCACTTCCGCGCCAATCATGTGTGCGCCCAACAATTGGCCGGTTTTTGCATCAAATACGGTTTTTACCATACCTTCCGGCTCGCCCAATGCAATGGCCTTACCGTTGCCAATAAACTGGAAGCGACCAACTTTTACATCATGGCCTTTGGCTTTGGCGGCTTTTTCAGTCAGGCCAACGCTTGCCACTTGTGGGCGGGTGTAGGTACATCCGGGTACGTTGGTCATGTCCATTGCATGCACGCCTTCCACGCCAGCGATATGTTCAACACATAACACACCTTCATGGCTGGCTTTATGCGCTAGCCATGGCGGCCCTGCAATATCGCCAATGGCATAGACACCCGGCTCGCCGGTTTCGCAGAATTCGTTGATAACCACATGGGTTTTTTCCACTTTCACCTTAGTGCCTTCAAGGCCAAGATTCTCTACATTACCCACAATACCTACCGCAGAAATAACGCGGTCTACGGTAATTTCGCTGGTTTTGCCTTTGGCGTCTTCGAGTGTGGCAGTTACCGAATCTTTAGCACGTTTGAGGTTTTTCACCTGTGTGGTGGTATGAATTTTCATGCCTTGTTTTTCAAACTGCTTACGGGCGAATTTGCTTATTTCTTCGTCTTCTACGGGCAAAATCTGATCCATCACTTCCACAAGCGTCACCTCAGAACCCATGTTCAAATAGAAGCTCGCAAACTCAGTGCCGATAGCGCCGGAGCCAATCACCAACAGCTTTTTGGGCATGGCTTCAGGCACGAGGGCGTTTTTGTAGTTCCACACCAGTTTTCCATCTGCCTCTAGGCCGGGCAATTCGCGGGCGCGGGCGCCTGTGGCGAGAATAATATGTTTGGCGGTAATTTCAGCTATGCGCTTGCCATCTTTGTCATCCACACCCACCTTGCCTTTGCCAGCTATTTTGCCAGAGCCGTCAATCACGGTGACTTTGTTCTTTTTCATTAGCATATGAATGCCTTTGACCAATTGCGCCGAAACATCGCGTGAGCGCTGCACCACTTTTTTGAAGTCAAATTTGATGTCTTTTGCCGAAAAGCCATACTCATCTAGTGAATGCAGCAAATGATTGATTTCGCTAGAGCGCAACAACGCCTTGGTAGGAATACATCCCCAGTTAAGGCAGATTCCGCCCATATGCTCGCGTTCCACTACAGCGGCTTTCAGCCCCAGTTGCGATGCACGAATTGCCGCCACATAACCACCCGGCCCACCGCCGATGATAACTACGTCAAAGCTTTGCTGTTCTGCCATGTGTCTTCTCCTGCATTTTTAGGTCGTCTAGCAAATGCCATAATCAGAACAATTGCTTAGTGGGATTACGGTTTTACACTATCAGTATCAGCGTGGATTGTTTGTGAAGGCCGCTTTTTACTGAAAAGCTTTTCAAATAAAAGTACGAATGCGACAAAAATTGCCATTTTTACGCAGGCTATTATTATCTGAGTCACTGTGAAAAACCAATACTTAGGATGCATACTCTGTTGCAAAATATTTTCTGTTAAAAAGTTTAGACTCGTAAAAAAAGTGACTTCCAGTACCGATTGCAGAATAACAAAACCCAAGCTAAAAGCGAACCTCTTTACCTTGGGAATTTTCTGATTTAATGCCGCTCTAAGCGCAAAAAAAATGATAATCGAACTTGGTAAGGCTACAATCCAAGCATAAAAAGAACTTAGTTCATATAATCGCATTACAGGTGAGATTGCGATGTAAGTATTTATAAAGTACACCCAACAGAAGATTATGTAGAATATTGCTTTTGCAATTTTTCCGAACATATCTTTCTCCTTTAAACCAGCAACAGGCTGGGACTCTCAATATAGTGCTTAAACGCGCTGAGGAACTGGGCGCCCACTGCCCCGTCCACCACGCGGTGATCGACCGAGAGTGTGCAATCCATCACAGTGGCGGGCTGCATTACGCCGTTTTTCACCACCACGCGCTGCTCACCTGCGCCTACAGCCAAAATACAGGCTTGCGGCGGATTCACAATGGCGTTGAAGTTCTTGATGCCAAACATGCCGAGGTTCGAGATGCTGAAGCCACCACCCTGATATTCTTCGGGTTGCAGTTTGCCTTTGCGAGCGCGGCCAGCGAGGTCTTTCATCTCGTTCGAAATCATAATTACAGATTTTTGGTCGGCATTAGCAACGATTGGGGTAATCAAGCCGCCCTCAATCGCCACCGCCACCGAAATATCAATATTATTATATTGATACACTTTATCATCAATCCATGAAGCATTAGCCTCCGGCACTTTTTTCATCGCTGCTGACACCGCTTTAATGATGAAATCGTTCACCGAAAGCTTAAAAGCAGGCTTGCCGTCTTTGCCAGCATCGGCAGCAGCTTGGCCGTTGAGCTCTTTGCGCATATCCATGAGCTTGTCGAGGTGACATTCCACATTCAGGTAAAAATGTGGCACCCATTGCTTTGATTCGGTAAGGCGCTTGGCAATGGTTTTGCGCATTCCGCTTACCGGCACTTCGTAATAATCCGACGGGTTCCGCACGACTTTGGTCATACCTGCGCCAAGCCCCACACCGCTGGCTTTTGCGTCTAACACATCCTGCGCCACAATACGTCCATTGGGGCCATGGCCGGCAACTTTAGCAAGATCTACCCCTTCTTGTTCGGCAATGCGTTTTGCCAGAGGGCTGGCGAATACGTTTTCATCTGCACCACGAGCACTTCCTGCTGCTGCGGGTTCGCCTTGAGTGAGATGCGAGGCAATAGCAAATTGCGGTTTCGCTAATCCGCCGCCCGATTGAGCCGCAGGTTTTGCAGTTTTCTTTTCGCTTTTTTCTTCGGAGTCTTCTTCCAAATCTTCTTCAGCGGCCTCTTCTTTAGGCGGCTCAACGGATTTAGGTTTATAATCCGCTAAGGCTTTTTTGTCTTCGCCTTCTTCCAAAAGCAATGCGATTGCCTGATTAACTGGAACATTTTCTGCGCCTTCGTTAATGAGTATTTTTCCCATAACGCCTTCATCAACCGCTTCAACTTCCATGGTCGCCTTATCGGTTTCGATCTCGGCAATGACTTTGCCAGCGCTGATTTCGTCTCCTTCTTTCACATGCCATTTGGCAAGGGTTCCCTCGGTCATGGTGGGTGAAAGTGCAGGCATGAGAATTTCGATAGGCATGGTAACTTCCCTTATGATGCTTGATTCATCAAGACTTAGGCGGCTTTTTTGTTGCGGAAGCAGGCTTCCTTGGCGGCTGTGACAATACTGTCTACCTGTGGTAGCGCCAATTTTTCGAGGTTAGCGGCATAGGGCAATGGCACATCCACACCTGCCACGCGAATGGGCTGGCAATCAAGATAATCGAATGCCTGCTCAACCACTACGGCAGATATCTCTGCACCCACGCCGTAGCCTGGCCACCCTTCTTCTACCGAAACAATGCGATTCGTCTTTTTCACCGACTCAATAATTGTTTCTGTATCCAAAGGACGAATGGTGCGTAAATCAATAACTTCGGCATTAATACCTTCTTTTGCAAGGATATCCGCAGCTTTAAGCGCATGGCCAACCATTAAAGAAAATGCAGTAATGGTAACATCGCTGCCTTCGCGCAACACAGCTGCTTTTCCGATTGGCACCAGATAATCTTCTTCATCCGGCACATCGAAGCTTTGGCCATAGAGCATTTCATTTTCTAAAAACACTACCGGATTCGGGTTGCGAATCGCGGATTTAAGCAAGCCTTTTGCTGAAGCTGCATCATAAGGGCAAAGCACAATTAGCCCTGGCACATGTCCATACCAGCTGGCGAAGCATTGCGAATGCTGTGCACCTACACGGGAAGCCGCACCATTAGGCCCACGAAACACCATTTGGCAGCCAATTTGTCCGCCAGACATGTAACGGGTTTTTGCGGCAGAATTAATTATGTGATCTATCGCCTGCATAGCAAAATTAAATGTCATGAATTCAACAACAGGCTTTAGCCCCATCATTGCAGCGCCAACGCCCACACCAGAAAATCCATATTCAGTAATTGGTGTATCAATAATACGCTCAGCACCGAATTCTTGCAGCAAGCCCTGAGTGACTTTGTAAGCCCCCTGATATTCTGCCACTTCTTCGCCCATTACAAATACATCTGCATCGCGGCGCATTTCTTCGGCCATTGCATCGCGCAGGGCTTCACGTACGGTTATATTCGCCATAATTTCTTTCCTGCTTAATATTCTGCCAAAACATCGGTATAAAGCTCGAATGCATCCGGCTCGGGGCTTTCTTTACTATACTCCGCCGAAGCATTAACTATTTCTTTGATTTCATTATCAACTTTCTTGATATCTTCTTCTTTGAAATAGCCGCTATCCAAAATTATCTTCTTGATACCATCAATAGGATCGCGGGTTTCGCGGAATTGCTCCACCTCCTCGCGAGTACGATATTTTGCGGGATCCGACATAGAGTGGCCGCGATAACGATAAGTTTTAATTTCTAACAGCATTGGGCCATTGCCTTCGCGCACGTGTTTCACAGCCCGCTCACCCGCTTCGCGAACAGCTAAAACGCTCATGCCATCCACTTGTTCGCTGGGAATGCCAAATGCCTCGCCACGCTTATAAAAAT
>JAKUPQ010000002.1:0-4584 GCA_022450665.1 Alphaproteobacteria bacterium
GCGTATAGGCCGTATTTGGTTGCGTTGCAGAATACGTTAATTCCGTTCGCTTGGACATAAATTTTCTTAATATTATACGGCTGCTTTTCGAACGCCGCGAGCAATTCTCCATGATAGGTGGAGTGCGCTTTGGCGGTACTATTACACCTGAGCAAGCATGGCAAATGGGGTTTGACCATATTGCTCTATGTATGGGAGCCGGTAAGCCAACCGTGTTAAATATGCCAAACGGGGTGGCGCGAGGCGTTCGCACTGCTTCGGACTTTTTAATGGCTCTGCAACTTACCGGCGCGGCTAAGGCAAATTCGATTGCAAATTTACAATTGCGCTTGCCCGTGGTGGTGATTGGTGGCGGGCTAACAGCGATAGATACAGCCACAGAATCATTGGCATATTATCCGGTGCAGGTAGAAAAATTTTTACAGCGTTACGAGGCATTGGATTCACCACACGGCTTATGGACAGTAGAAGAACAAATTGTGGCTGATGAGTTTATTGCTCATGCCCGCGCCATACGCAATGAACGCGCTGAGGCAAAAGCCGAGAAGCGCGCACCTGATGTTATTGGTTTGCTGCGTCAATGGGGCGGTGTAAAGATGGTATATCGCAAGCGATTGATGGATTCCCCCAGCTATCGCTTAAACCATGAAGAAGTGCAAAAAGCACTGGAAGAAGGCATTGAAATTGTGGATAACTATTCTCCCCATGCGATCGAAGTAGATGATTTTGGCCATGTGAAAGCGATTCGCTGCATACATAGCGATGGCGAAGAAAAGGTATTCGCGGCACATGCAGTGCTGATAGCTGCCGGAACATCGCCTAATACGGTTTTGCAACGTGAGTTCCCACAATCCATAACATTGGATGGGCGCTATTTTAGCGCAGTAGATGAGCAGGGCGAAGCAGTGCAACCACAACGTATCGCCAAGCCTGATACCCCTCATGTGTTGATGTCAAAAGACGCAGATAATCGCGCAATGAGTTTTTTTGGCGACTTGCATCCCTCATTCGCAGGAAATGTCGTGAAAGCTATGGGTAGCGCAAAACAAGGTTATCCTGTTATTACGCGTATATTACAGCAAAAATCTGCCGCATTTTCAGGGGAAATGGCAGAGTTTATACAGAATGTTAATGATGCATTGCGCCCCAGAGTAGTGCGGGTGGAGCGCCTTACGCCTACTATCATCGAAGTGGTGATGTATGCCCCATATGCCGCACGTAACTTTCAGCCCGGTCAATTTTATCGGTTGCAAAATTTTGAGGCTAATGCGCTGAAGTGCAATGATACTACCCTTGCAATGGAAGGGTTGGCCATGACAGGCGCATGGGTAGATAAATCTAAGGGTCTTATTTCGGTGATTGCCTTGGAAATGGGCGGATCCTCGGATTTATGCGCCCATTTGCAACCTAATGAAGCCGTGATTCTTATGGGGCCAACGGGGATGCCCACTCACATAGCAAGCAATCAAACCGTGGCGCTGGTGGGCGGTGGCTTAGGTAATGCGGTATTGTTTTCGATAGGAAAAGCACTACGCGAAGCTGGCAGCAAAGTATTGTATTTTGCAGGATATAAACAAGCCCAGGATCGCTATAAAGTCGAAGAAATCGAAACCGCATCGGATGTGGTGGTGTGGTGCTGCGATGAAGATGCCCAGTTTGAAACCACGCGCCCGCAAGATAAAAGTTTTCACGGCAATATGCTGCAGGCGATGGAAGCATATGCCAAAGGCGATATGGGTGATGTAGCAATCGCCATTTCAGAGGTTGATACGATGATAGTAATTGGCTCTGACCGCATGATGGCAGCGTTAGCCAGTGCGCGCCATAGCGGATTAAAGCCCTACCTTAAGCAATCGCATCAGGCTATAGGCAGCATAAACTCACCTATGCAATGCATGATGAAAGAAATCTGCGCACAATGCCTACAACAGCATATTGATCCGGAAACGGGAACAATAAGCTATGTGTATTCTTGCTACAATCAAGACCAACTGCTTGATAATGTTTCGTTTGTTCACTTAAATGAACGTTTGCGCCAAAATACGGTGCAAGAAAAACTCACCGCCAAATGGATTGATCATTGCCTTAAACAATCCGGCCAGCGTGAACACGCTGCATAAATTATATTACTTCCAGTATTTCGGTGTGTTAGAGTTTTTGTGCTGTGTTAATGAAGCCTTAATAATAATGATTGTATAATGGTTTTTGACACAGTATGGTGTTGTGTAATAGTTTTGATACACTATCTGTTGATTTTAATGTTGATAGTAACTGAAACTATACTTTAAGGCAGGATGCCCAAGACAGGAGAGGAGCAAATTGGCTTCATTCGATGATACCCAGCTTGATCGTGAAAACGCAGATTCTGCGAACACGTCGCAGCAGCAGCAGGGTTCTTCTGCACCCCTTGACGGTACACAATCTGCACCGCCAACCCCACAGTCTTCACCGCCTGTACCCCAGCATTCCTACCGCGCCGGACCTGCTACGCCCCCTGCATCCCTTGCTGAATCAGATGTGGATGCAATCAATAGCCCAATTACTCCCGCGCCCCCTCCGCCCGTAACGAGCGAGGCCGAAGAGCGCCGCCAGCCCGTGCCACCGATGGCAGACTCTGTGCCGCCCATTGCGCAAGAGCCTGTGCAGCCCAATGCTCCTGCCCTTTCTAATGAAGCTGGCGCAGGCGATGCGCCGCCAACTGGTGACGGTAAAGCTAGCAAACGCCCTATGCGTATTGGCGAGCGGTTGGTTGGCATGGGGCTGATAAGCGATGACCAATTGCTTATTGCGCTTCAGGAGCAAAAAACTTCGAAAAAGCTGCTTGGCTCCATTTTAGTCGAAATGGGCTTTATTACCGAAAGTGCTTTAGGCGAGTTGCTTGCCGAATCTTCTGGTACCGAAAAATTTGACCCTAAATCCACAATGCTGGACACGAATCTCATCAAGATGATTCCTAAGGATGTCGCGCAGCGAAATAAAATTATTCCCGTGTCTATGGATAGTGAAACAGTGCATCTTGCCATGGCAGATGTATATAATGTTGTAGCGTTGGATCAGGCGCGACGATTTTTTCCGCGTAAAAGCAAGGTGGTGCCGCTTTATTGCACCGAAACCGAAATTGTTGAGCTGATTGATCAATATTACGATTACGAAATGTCAATTGATGGCATCTTGAAAGAAATCGAGACAGGTATACGCGAAAATACTAAAATTTCCGGCGAAGAAGATGGTTATGTGAATCCTACAGTGCGCTTAGTGAACGCGTTGCTTGTGGATTCCATCAAGTCTGGTGCCTCGGATATTCACTTTGAACCGGAAGGGGCGTTTCTACGCCTTCGCTATCGTATTGATGGCGCAATGACGCAGGTTCGTAGCTTCCATCGTAGCTATTGGGGCGCGATCGTAGTGCGCCTTAAAATTATGTCGGGTATGAATATTGCCGAAAGCCGACAGCCGCAAGATGGCCGTATTAGCTTTAAGGCATTGGGTCGCGAGGTGGATTTCCGCGTGGCAAGCCAGCCTACCGTGCATGGCGAAAATATTGTGTTGCGTTTGCTTGATAAAACCAAATCTTTGGTGCCACTAGAAAAGCTTGGCTTCAGTGAGCATAACTCGCGGCTTTTGAAGAAGCTACTCAAACGGCCAGAAGGAATATTTATTGTTACAGGGCCAACCGGCTCGGGTAAAACCACCACGCTATATTCGGTGCTCAGTTATATCAACTCGATGGATGTCAATATTATGACGCTTGAGGATCCGGTAGAGTATCAATTACCGTTGATCCGCCAAACCAATGTGCGGGAAGGCTCCGTGGATTTCCATTCGGGTATTAGTTCGCTCATGCGACAAGATCCGGATATTATCTTTATTGGTGAGGTGCGCGATGAAGAACCCGCTCTCATGGCTGTGCGTGCGGCCTTAACGGGGCACCAAGTATTTACCACCTTGCATACCAATGACGCTTTGGGTGCGGTGCCGCGACTGGGTGATATTGGCGTGCCCGCGCATTTGCTGGCCGGATCGCTCATTTGCTGTATGGCGCAGCGTTTGGCGCGAAAGCTTTGCCAGACATGTAGGCGCGCCAAAGTTGCATCGCCAGAGGAATGCCGTATTTTAGGAGCAGATCCTGAGGATCCACCTACTATCTATGAAGAAGGGGGGTGCGAGCAGTGCAATAAAAAAGGCACAAAGGGGCGTATTGCCATTAATGAAATTCTTGCTGTGGATAAAGGGTTGGATGAGCTTATCGCCACCCATGCTACGCGCAATAATATGATGGATCATGCATTGGAAAATGGGTTCATTCCCATGGTGATGGATGGCATTGATAAAGTAATGAACGGTCAGATAAGCCTCAAAGAATTAATTGAAACTATTGATTTAACAGAACGCCTGTAGTTCTATCAATAAAAAGGATGCGACCACGCTATGCCCACTTATAATTACGCTGCCATAAATGATATGGGTCGCAAGATGCGCGGCGAGATTACTGCTGCAAATGAGGTGGATCTCGAGGAGCGATTGCGTGATATTGGACTCGACCTTGTTAATTATAAAGAGCTGAGAGCAAAGAAAGGCTCCAGT